>JAQTVL010000388.1 GCA_028706835.1 Phycisphaerae bacterium
CAGCCGGCTTTGAGCACGCCGTGCCGCCGGGACTGGGCGGCCACTGGACGCACCTCGGCCTGGTCCCATCCGGCCAGGCCACCCAATTGATGCGGCAGGGCGACCTGCTCCTGACGTTCATGCCGCCCGGCGAGAAAGAGCCTTCCGGGACGGTTACGCTGAAAGCCTACTTCTATCTGCGGACTGGCAAACCAATATTGTACGTCGGCGAGTCGGGATCGACGGGCGATCTGCTTAGCCAGTTCCCAGGGACGTATCGGCTGGCCCGCGACGAATGGCCGCGGGTTGGCGACTGGCTTCAGTCGCACGAGGCGGAGTTGCGGTTGGTTGATCGGCCCGGCGTGGAACGGTACAACCTGGGCCAGATAGCGGCTCGCATGTCCGAGTTGATTTTCCGGGTTGTCAACCGTCCGGCTGGCCAGGCAGGAACCTGCCAAGAACGCGAATGAGCGTGCGACGCTGGGCGAGGGTTTCGATCCAGCGATGAAACGGAGGCTGTGTGGACCGGCGACTCGGCAGACGCATCAGAGTGGCTATTGTGGCGCCTACGCCGGCGCCTTATCGAGCCTATGAGTGCGATCTCCTGCATGATGCGCTGTCATCCAACCTGGATCTGCGGATGTTTTTTCTGGAGCGCAGTTGGAAACAAATGAACTGGGTGGACGATCTTCCCAATCGCATGCCGTGGAAGGTCCTTGAGACGGTTCGCCTGCCGGGACCGCTGGGGCGGTTGCCGCGTCTGCCGCGATTGAACCGCAACGTGACCCGGGCCATTGCGGCCTTCGATCCCGACGCAATCGTCTTGCAGGGGCACGATGCGCCGGCGTTGTGGGAGATATTCTTCTGGGCACGGCGGAATGATCGCCGGCTGTTGTTCCGCTGTGATTCCAACGTGGTTATTGAACAGGAACGCCGCAAGCGGCTGTGGCGGCGCTGGCTCAAAGTCCCTCTGGTCCGGTCCATGTATCGCCGCATAGATGCGTTCCTGACGACCGGCACATCCAACGAGGAGTACTATCGGTCCTATGGCATCAGCGCGGATCGGTTCATCCGCGCCAATTTCCTGGTCGATTTTGACCGAATTGCAGCCGGGGCGAACCTGGAGCGAAGCCTAGGCCGGCCTACCAAGGCCGCACTCGGGATCCGGCAGGAGCGGGTTCTGCTCTTCGTCGGGCGATTTGTTCCCGTAAAGGGCCTGCCGTGTTTGCTGGATGCCTTTTCCGCAGTGGCGGATGAACTGGCGGACCTGGCCTTGGTGCTGGTGGGCGACGGGCCGTTGCTGGATGCGTTGCGAGCTAAGGCCACCCATCTGCACGATCGCGTCTACTTTGCCGGCTTCCGTCAGCTTGACGAGGTGGCACGGCTCTACGGAATGGCCGATGCCCTCGTCCTGCCGAGCCTGCGGGAACCGTACGGATTGGTGGTGGCCGAAGCGATGGCTGCTGAACTGCCGGTCATTGCGTCCGATGGTGTTGGCGTGGCGTGCGATTTGGTGCGACAGAATCAGACGGGTCTGCAATTTCCAACGGGGGATGCGACACAACTTTCCGCCGCGATCCGGACCATGTTTTGCGCCAGAGAAACGTGCCGGACGTTGGGGAAGAACGCCAGGGCAAATCTGCTCGACTGGAACCGGCGTTATGATTATGTCACTCAATTCCGGGCCGCGATCGAGCGGGTGATGGCTCTGTGAGGTGGACTCTCCAGAGTGATTCGACATCCGAAGATCACATTGCCAATGAGGGACCCCCATGATCGACCTGGGTGATTCGCGTTGTCGTGTCTGCGGGGACGCTGGCCCGAAGCGGACGCTGTACAAGGCGGACTATCGAATCGTGGAGTGCGCCGCTTGTCGGTTTCAATTCAAGGTCGTCGGTGCCCAGGTCCAGTCACTGAATGACCAGGCCACGGGGGAGGAATTCATCCGCACTCGCCTGGACGACAAGCGACGGATGCAGGGCCGTCTCAGTCAACTCAAGCGGATACTGGCCAAGGGCCGCCGCTCGACCGGATTGCTGCTTGAGGTCGGCCCGGGCACCGGGGAGTACCTGCTCAACGCCCGGGACCTGGGGCTGCAAACGCTCGGCGTCGAACTGTCGGCGAACCTGGTTCGCTTTCAGCAGGAGCGCGGGTTGGACGTGCGGCTGGGCCGGCTCCGCGATTTTCCGGACTTGATTGGCGCGGCCGATTTCGTCCTGTACGGTCACGTGATCGAGCACGTGACCGATCCGCTGGAGGAACTACGGTCGGCGGCCCGCTGCCTCAAGCCGGGCGGATTGCTCTACCTGTTGACTCCCAATGCCGGCGCCTATGGCGCCTGGCTGGGCGGCGGCTTGTGGCCGTCGTACCATGCCCTGGACCACGTGTCCTTCTGGACGGCCCGGACACTGACCGACGTCATGAAGAAGTCGGGCCTGGTCGAGGTGGCCGCCATGACGAGCGAGTCGCCGAACGACCTGTACAACCAACTCCTGGGCATATTCGCGATGTTCCTGCGTAGGCCAAACGGGGGGGGGGGCGGTTCGCCGCCCGCTGCCCAGCCCGAAGCCGATGCGCCGGCGCCGGCGGCGCGGAGGCGCCCGTCGCTCAAGCGAGCATGCATGGCGGTTGCCAGGGGCGGGTGTCGCGTGTTTCATCCGCTGCTGAGCAGGATCGCCAACCGTTACGCCAAGGGTTCGCAACTGGAGGCGTGGGGCTACGGGCCCGAGAATTGACCGGCGTGCCTGGGACCACCCATGATTACCCGGGCGAGATACCCAGGCGACGCCCCGCCGTCCGGGAGGTGCCACGAGGGAAACCTGAAGTGGACGAGCTAGCGCGAGATACCCGTACGATGATCCCTCCGCGGCGGACCATCGCGATTGACGCCATCTCCTCGGTGCTGGGTGGCGGCATCACCGTGATGGCGTGCCTGACCAACGAACTGGTCCGTTTGGCGCCACGGTGGCGATTCCACATCTTTCTGACCGCGAGCGAGTTGGCGGAGCAACTCGACCCGGCGGCCAATCTCGAATTGCATTATGGCAAGTACTGCGGGTCCGGGTGGGGCCGACTGCTGCGGCAACAACTGGCCCTGCCAATTCAGGTCAGCCGCCTGGGCGTGGACGCGATGATCTCGCAGTTTCCCGGAGTGATGCTTTGCCCGGTGCCGCAGGTGATGATGGTCCTGAACAGCTTTTACCTGCACGAGCCGCCGATCGCGAGCTCCCGTCGGCAAGCCATGAAGGTGCGCGTGCAGCGGTTTATGTTCGAGGTCGGCTTCCGTCGGGTGCAGTGCGCCGCGTACAGCTCCCACGAGATGGCCGGCATTGCCCGCCGCTGGACCGGCCCTAGTCCGGGCAAGACCGTCATTGCCTACGAGGCGGTTCGGCCGACGTTCTGGCGTTACGCCGCGCAAACCGACGAGGCCAGGCCCGGCGTTCCCCCCTACTTCATGGCTGTCGGCACCATCGCCACCCATAAGAACTATGAAACGATGCTCCGCGGGTTTGCCGACTTCTGCGGGCAATGGCGCGGGCCGGCCCGGTTGAAGATCGCCGGATCGTTCGAGGCGTTGGACGCCTACCGGGCCGGTGGCGGAAGCAAGCCAGGTCTGATCGGCCTGGCGGAAGAGTTGGGTATTGCTGACCGAGTGGACTGGCTGGGGTCGGTGAACGCCGATGGCCTGTGCGGCCTGTTGGCCAGGGCCACCGCGTTCGTCATTACCTCAAAGTTGGAGGCCTTTCCGTTGACGGCGATGGAGGCCATAACGGTCGGCTGCCCTGTCTTGGTCCCGCGCAACACCAGCTTTCCCGAAATCATCGGCGACGCCGGGCTGTATCATCCGACTATGGATGCGCAGGCCTTGGCTGACAACATGCTTCGAGTGGTTCAAGACGCTGATCTCCGACAGCGGCTGGTCAAGGCCGGCACGGAACGGGTGCGGAATTGCACATGGGAACGGACGGCGGGACAGTATCTTCATATCTTGGCCGCGATCAGTGACGGTGGGCATTGCGCGTGCGGCTTGCTGTGACGAGGAGCCGAACACTACGATGAACCAGCCTGTTCGCATTGCGTTTCTGGGCGATTGCTTTCTGGGAGGGCGCCCGGAGCAGTTTCACCTGGACGAATCGCTGGCCCGGATGCTCGGCCAAGTCGATCTGGTGGTGGTCAACCAGGAAGGGCCGTTGACCGACCTGACTCATCCGACGCAGGACAAGTGCAGCCTCGTCAGCAGCCCGGGAGCGGCTGCCGTGCTCCGGTCCTGGAACGTTGGGGTCGCGACGCTGGCCAACAACCACATGTTCGATTATGGCTGGGACGGTTTCGCGCAGACGCGGTCTGCTCTGACGAGACAGGGCATCCAGATTGTGGGCGCGGGGCGGGATTTGGCCGAAGCCTCGCAGCCGCTGATCCTGACGCTGGGCGGGCAACGGGTGGCCTTGCTCGCCTATTCTTGGGCGTTCGTTCAGACGACGTGCGCCACGGAGTCCACGTTCGGCTGCGCGCCCCTGGATGCCGAGTTGATGGTCGCCCAGGTGTCGCGACTGGCCAGGGCGGTCGATCACGTGATCGTGCTACCCCACTGGGGTTACTGCGACTATCGGTTGCCGACGCCCGAGCAGCGCGTGCTGGCGCGGCGGGTCGCGGACGCGGGCGCCCGGGCGATCATCGGGAATCACAGTCATGTCGTGCAGGGCCTCGATTGGCGTGGGGGACGGCTGATCGCCTACAGCCTCGGCAACTTCGTGTTCGCGGCGTTCGACGACCGCGGCACGCCGGCGGCGGTCCGCGCGGACAACGTGAAAGCTGGGGTGGTGGTGATCGAGCTTGCGACG
>JAQTVL010000389.1 GCA_028706835.1 Phycisphaerae bacterium
GCCACGGGCACGACCGCCACGGCCTTCGAGGCGGATACCGACGGGACGAAGCCGTCGATCGCGATTTCCGCCGACGCCTCCGGGACCGGCGACTTCACCGCCACCCTCATGCCCGCCGCCACGCTGACGGCCGACCGGACCATCCGCTTCCCCGACGCCGACGACACGGCCGTCCTGCTCGCGGCCACGCAGACCCTCACCAACAAGACGCTGACGGCTCCAACGATCGCCAATCCCACCGTCACCGACGGCACGTTCACCGGCCCGACGATGACCAACCCGATCATCTCCGGGGCGCACGTCGCCATGAGCGGCAACCTGGACATCACCAACCTGTCCGCGACCGGGACGTGGACGGACCTGGGCACCGTGACCACCGTGGACCTCAACGGCGGGACCGTGGACGGGGCCGTGATCGGCGGGGCGTCCGCCGCGGCCGGAACCTTCACCACCCTCGCCAGCACCGGCGCGGCCACCCTGGCAAGCCTCGTCTGCACCGCCGGGGCGACCTTTGGCGGCGGCTACGGCGGCACGGGTTGCACGATCAGCACGGCGGGCGTGATCCAGGCCAACGGCGCCCTCACCGTGGACGGCGCGATCACCGGCGCCGCCCCCGAGAACACCCTGGCCAGCGACGACACGACCGACGGCGTGGTGGACATCCTCGTCCTCGGCCATTCCAGCAGCGACAACAACGCCACCGCCGCCGACGGCGTGGGCGTGTCCTTCAAGCTGGAGAACGCCACCGGCACGTCCACCTACGAGGAATGGGCCAGTATCGACGTGCTGAGCACCACCATCACGAACGGCTCCGAGGACGGCGACATCGTGGTCAAGGCCATGCTCGCCGGGACCGTGACCGAGGCGCTGCGGCTGGATTCC
The DNA here is from genome assembly GCA_028706835.1 of Phycisphaerae bacterium. GTDB lineage: Bacteria > Planctomycetota > Phycisphaerae > JAJVII01 > JAJVII01 > STB-87. The sequence continues at coordinate 883 of JAQTVL010000389.1, forward strand.
TCGGACCAGAGCCTCACGCTGGGCCGCAACGCCACCGACGCCAACGGCATCTACCAGCTCCGAATCTACCCGGTCACGGGCAGCAAGGGCTCGCTGCTGTTGCAGGCGGCCGCCAACACTGGCGACACGGTGCTGACCGTGACGAACGTCGCCCAGGGCGGGGCGAACACCGTGCAGATTCCGGACATCGGCGCCGGGGCGACCGATCAGTTCGTCATGGAGGACGTGGCCCAGACCCTGACCAACAAGACGGTCAGCGGCGCGTCCAACACCGTCATCGCCCTGCCGTTCACCTCGACAGTCGGCGCGGCCAGCGGCGACGTTACCAACGCGGGCATCCCGTTCGTGCTGGAGTTCACCATCACGGACGCCGACCCGGACGACGCCTACACCGTGGACAACGGCACCTACAACCTGCGGGTGCTGGACGCCTGGATGATTAAGGACGGCGTTTCCGCCGACGGCGGCGACACCATCCAGATCAAGAACAACGGGACCGCGATCACGGACGCCAAGGCCGTGAACGTCAGCGACAAGGCGAAGGTCAACTTCACCAGCTTCGACTACGCCCAATTAACCGTCGCCGACGGCGACACGCTGGACATCGACGGGACCAACAGCACGGACTGCAGCGCGCAGGTGTTCGTGCTGTGCATGTGGGTGTAACGGGCGGCGATAGTGCCGACCCCCAGAGGAGCGAGGATATGGCAGATCAGACGCAAGAGCAGACGCAAGAGGCCCCCGAGGAGCAGGCGCCGGAAGCGGCGACCATCCCCCTCAAGTCCGTCACCATCGTTTCGGACGGGAACGTCTGGAACCTGACGAACAAGGGCCTGACGCGGCTGGAGTTGAAGTGCATCCTGACGGAGGTCCTGGCGGAAATCCAGGGCCCCATTCGCAAGTAGCGCGGACGAAACAGGGACCGGCGCGGGCCGGGGACTACCGTCATCCTCGACCCGGCCCGCCCGGTTCCCCAATGGAGATCGTCATGCCTTGGACGGCTGAGGACATGAAAAAGAAAGGCGCAACGGAACCCGTGAAGGCGGCGGCCATCGCCAACGCCATCCTCCGCGACTGCCAGTCGCGCGGCGGCTCGAACTGCGAAAGACTGGCCATCGCGACGGCCCTGGCAAGGACGAACGGAGACAAGAAATGAACGGCAAATGGAAAGGCGTCGGATCGTTCGACGCCGTAACGGTCACGACCAGCGAGACGACGGTCTTGGAACAGACCCTCCCCGGGCTGGCCGTGGCCGGATTCGACATCGCCAACACCGGCGCGGCCCTGACGGACTTTCAGGTGTACGTCCAGTATCACCAGCTCGGATCGTGGCGCGAGATCGAACTGACCGACGTGGACTTCATCATCAGCGCCACGAGCGGGATGACGACGCTGGGCAGCGGAAGTACGGCGCGGCTGATGATGAACGTGGCCGGCCTGTTCGCCGTGCGATTGACGGCCAAGACGGGCACGTCCACCAGCGTCACGGCGCTTGGACAGGTCGGCGGCGCTGGCGGTTCGCCCGGCTCCGCCTCGGCCGCCAAGCAGGACACAGCCAACACGGCTCTGGCGGCGATCCAGGCGGCGGTGGAGTCCGGCGGGTCGAATCCGCCGACCATAGTTGGCACTGGCCGGACGACCGCAGTTGCGGGCGCCGTTGCCATCACCCTGCACGCATCGACTACGTGCTCCCTGTTTCGATTCTGGCTCGACGCCGGGTCGAGCAGCGTTCGGGTTGCCCCCGATGGGACAGTCGCCGACGCGACGGACACGAAGTTCGATGATTCCTTCGGGCCGGAGACTATCCGAATCGCCACGCCGGCGACAGCGATCACGGTGTTTTTCGACGGGGCCGTTGGAACCCTGAACTGGGTGGCGGGAAACTGATATGGCTAGCTACTACGTCAATGGTGATACCGGCGATGACGGGACGGGCGACGGTTCTGTCGGCGCACCCTACAAGACCGTCTTCAAGGGGATTTCCCAAGCGGTCACGGACGCGGCCACGGGGCCGCACACGGTTCTCGTGCAGGATACGGCCAGTCACGAGTACCAGGAGGACGTCGCCGCGACGGGGTATTTCCGCATCCAGGCGCAAAACCCTGCGACACTGGTGACGGTGCAGCCTGACGGGTACGTCAAGGGGGCGGTGGACAGGGCTCGAACGATCACGCTGCGCGGGGCCACGGACCCGAACTTCGGCGGGATTCGGTTTATCGACGCATCCAACATCAAGGTTCAGGGTTTTAAGCTCGGCCACACCGGCGCCTACCAGTGCGTCCAGATTCAGGGCGCGACCAACACCACGGACATCACGATCACGGACAACGAGTTGATTGCCGCTGCCGTTGCGGGCGGGGATGCTCCGCAGGGGATAACGATGTGGTCGGGGGCCGGTGCGGTGGACTCTTCTGGATGGACGATCACGGACAACCTGTTCACGTTGACGCAGCCTGGTGCAGTGCCTGTGGGGTCCGTGATGCACGGCGGGATTGCTATCAAGGCGACCAGCGGCGGAGACGGGTCGGACGATTGGGTCGTAACGGGCAACATTTTCAACATCGACTCGGCGTATGCTAAGGGGATTATGCTCTTTCCCGCCGCGGGAGCCTCGCTCGACGATTGGGTCATTGCCAATAACACGTTCAACATGACGGCCAAGCGGACGCGGACCGTGATCGAGATCGGCCATGATTCGGACGGCGATGACAGCATTGAACGGTGCGCGGTGTACGGAAATACGATCAATGGGTACGCAGTGACTCAGGAGGGTCACGGGATCGTTGTGGGTGGCGGCTCGGTCGAGGCGGATGTCCACGACAACATCATCCATGATTGCAACATTGCCATTGTGGCGAAAAGCTGTCTTCACGCTCGTATCTATCGAAACTCGATGTGGAACAGCCGATATGGCTGGATTCACGTCAAGGGGGCGCACTCATCCTTTGTCTTCGACAATGACGGCTATGGGACATGCGGCAACACCTCGCCCTATGGGGCGCTGAGTGTCTACAGTTCCGACACGGCGGATGACGCTACCGACGGGGCGACCGGGAATGTTGTTGTTGGAAATCGGTTCCGCATGAAGAGCGACGTTCCCGTGTGTTTCATCCACTACGGTCGATTCAACAGCGGTTCCGTCGAGGCGGGTGAGAGCAAGAACAACCTGATCAATGGGAACAGCTACGTGGGCGTACCGACCAAGGCGGTCTCGATCACGGGAGGCGGCGGGTGGAACGGCGGGGCTCCGGCGACCGCGACTTATGCGACGATCGCACTCGCGGCGGCCGCGATTACGTGGGACGACGACGGCGTAGCCAGGCATAGCATCGCTTCGGAAAATGTGACGTGGGTGGAGCGCAAGAGCCGGCGTAAGGCGGTCTGATGAAACACCTGATCTGGTCCAATCACGTTCATGCGGGCAAGGTGGTAAAGACCTTGCTTGCGCTCGAAGCGCGAGTCCGGCGCGAGCGGATGCGGGATGTGACGATCATGGTTGGGGCGGGCGGGGTTCCCATCGAAGGTCATCCCGGCCCTGGCGTCGAGAAGGCCATCGACGCGATCCGCGATCTGGATGCCCTAGGGGTCGAGGCCATTCCGTCCCTGCACTTGGTCAACGAGGGCTTCGCGGACAACCCGTTGCACCCGGACCTGTACGGAGATCCTTGGCGGTGGGAGCAGCTTGCCCGCGCCGTGGCCCGATACGACGACGCCCTGCCGGGGCTGAAAGAAGTTGCGTTCGACCTGGAGCCCTACCAGTCCGGTCCCGGCTGGAAGTATCCCGAAGGCGACGCAACGACGGCCTGTTGGACCGCCATGCGGGCACTGATCGACGTGCTACGGGCGCGGAAGCTCCGCCCCCTGGCCCTGCCGGGCGGCCACGAGTACGGCGCGACGACGCCCCTGCTGGAGATCGGCGGGGT
>JAQTVL010000390.1 GCA_028706835.1 Phycisphaerae bacterium
CATCGACTGCCAGCGCGACGCCAAGGGCCTCGGGCTGATCCACTACGCGGCGATGGCCGGCAACACGGCGATGATCGATCTGCTGCTGTCGCACGATGTCAGCCTGAAGATCACCAGTTGGGAAGGCCTTACGCCGCTGCACGCCGCGGTGACGGCGAGGCATTCGCCGACGGAGGCGACCGCGGCGGTTCTGGCGGCCGGGCCCGACGTGAACGCGAGGGACCTGTTCGAGCGGACGCCGCTGTACGTGGCCGCAGCCGCCGGCGCGGAGCCGGCTGTGCTCAAGCTGCTGCTCGACGCCGGCGCCAAGGTCGACCGGCGCGGCGACTGGGATTACAGTCCGCTGCTGCTGGCGGCCAATCGCGGCGACAAGGAGAATGTCAGGCTGCTGTTGAGCTACAAGGCCGACCCGAACCAGCAGGACAAGGACGGCCGAACCGTGCTGCACCACGCGGCGCTCAAAGGCGACCTGGAACTGGCGAAGATCGTGCTGGCGTTCGGCGCGGGCACGCGGATGCGCGACAACAGCCGGATGCTGGCCCGCGTGTATGCAACCAACGGGGGCCACCCGGAGATCTCCGACTACATCCTCCAGATCGAGGCGGAGCGGATCAAGGCGGCGGGTTCCCAGCCCAGCAAGCCGATCTTCCCGGAGGACACGCCCAAACGCCCGAAGAAGGAAACCGTTTACATCAAGTGACCCGTCATCGCGGGGCGTGCGCCGGCGCGCAGGTCAGGCCACCCGCCTCAGCCAGGCGTCCAGCCAGGGGTAGACGAGCAGGATCGCGGCGGCGACGAACGTGATGGCCTCCATGACCAGGCGGAACGCCCGCTGCGGGATTCGCTGGGCGAACAAGATGCCGAGGACCGCCCCGAGCACGACCACCGGCGCCATCGCCAGATTCAGCTTCAGCGTCGCCGGGGTGATCCAACCCAGGCAGGACATGAACGGCACTTTGAAACTGTTCAGCAGCAGGAAATACCACGCCGACGTGCCGATGAACTTCTGCTTCTCCAGCCCCATGGCCAGCAGGTACATGATCAGCAGCGGCCCAGCCGCGTTGGACATCATCGTGGTGAACCCGGCCGCCCCGCCGACCGCCACCGCGAACGACCAGTGATGGGGGATGTGGCGATCCGGGTTGCTGGTCCACCAGCGGTTCAGGAGCAGCAACGCCAGAACGATGCCGCCGATGAACTGCCCGAGCAGGTGGTTGAGGTGATGCGCCTTCATCGCGTCGGCGAACAGGAAGCCGGCGACGATGCCGACCGCCGCTGGCGGCAGCAGCCGGACCAGGTGGCTCCAGTCGCCGTGGCGGCGATACCACGCCACCGCGATGACGTCGCCGACCAGCAGCATCATCAGCGTCAGGCCGTTGGATTGTTCGGCGTGCTTTGTGCCCACGGCGAAGACCATCAGCACGACGGCCAGGATGCCGACGCCCGGCACGCCGGTCTTGCTGATCCCGATAATCAGGGCAACGAGAACGAGGATGCACCACCCGACGACGGACAACTCCATGGCGACACTCCCGCGAACCGCCCAGGCGAACCGGTCGAGTTTTGAACTCAATCGTCCGCAGTGAATCGGGGGAGTATAGCAGAAATGCCTTGCATGCCGATGCGTTATTGCCTTAACTACTGCGTCTGACCACTAACCGGAGGTTTCCATGCCCACTCGCACGAACGCACTGCTGCGGCCCCTGATTGTCCTGTTGGCCCTCTGCCCGGCGGCGGCCGCCTTCGCGGACGGCGCGACCTCCCAGCCGGGGGGCGATTGGCCGAAATGGCGCGGGCCGAACGGCGACAACGTCCCCGCGCTCAAATCGTTTCCGCAGGACCTGGAGAAGGGACTCAAGAAACTCTGGTCCGTCGACATGCTGTGCAAGGGCAAGAACGCCGCCGCGTGGTCGTGCCCGTCGATCCTGGGCGACAAGCTGGTGGTCACCGGGAGGGACGAGAACAAAGACACCATCGTCTGCCTGAACGCCGACACCGGCGCGCCCGTCTGGAACCGCGAGTACGACTCGCCCGGGCCGGCCGTGCAGTACGGCACGGGGCCGCGGGCGACGCCACTGATCGACGGCGACGTGGTTTACACGTTCGGGTGCATGGGGCGGGTGGCCTGCTCGTCGATGAAGGACGGGGCGGAGATATGGAAGCGCGACGCGGCTGAGATGGGCGGCAAGATGCCGATGTGGGGCCATTCGAGCACGCCGCTGCTGCTGGACGACAACCTGATCGTCCAGGTCGGCGGCAAGAACCTGGCTGTCGCGCTGAACAAGAAGACCGGGGCCACCGTGTGGTCGAGCTTCGCCGCAGACGCCGGCTATGCCGCCGTCACCACCGCGACCATCGGCGGCAAGGAGCAGTTGGTCGTCTTCGGGGCCGCGGGACTGTTCGGCCTGGCGCCGGACTCGGGCAAAAAGGTGTGGGAGTTCGCTTGGCCGACCGCGTTCGGCATGAACTGCACCACGCCGATCATGGTCGGCGGCCGGATGCTGATCTGCTCGTCCGAGAACGGCGGCAAGGGCGGCATGGCGATGGTGAAGTTCGAGGCCGGCCAGCCGAAGATGGAGTGGGAGAACCACAAGGTCGGCCCGGGGCACAACGACCCGGTGATCATTGGCAAGTATGCCTACGCCTACACGAACTACAGCATGGAGCCCAAGGGGTTCACGTGCGTGGACCTGACGAACGGCGAGCAGAAGTGGTTCAACGCGGAGGTCGGCGGCCCGGGCACGGCTGTCAAAGTCGGCGACAACGTGCTCTGCCTGGCCAACCGCGGCAAGCTGGCGCTGGTCCACCCGGACGAGCGCGGCATGAGGCGGTTCTCGGAGTTCGAGGCGATCAAGGGCGGGCCGGTGTGGACGCAGCCGATCGTCGCCCGGGGAAAGGTGTACGTGCGGTTCGCGAACCAGTTGATCTGCTACCAGATTGGGGAATGAACGGGGTTGCGAAGAGGCAAGCGAAAGCCGAGGCGCGACTGGATCGCCGCCTCTGGAAGCATGCCAAAGCAAAAGAGCCCGGCGGATTGCTCCGCCGGGCTCCTCTTGTTCTTGCTGGTCACTGACCACTGACCACTGACCACTATCCCTTTTCCACGCCGCTGATCGCGTAGATGTTCTCCAGGATGCCCGGGTACTTGTTCTCGCCCAGGTACATCCGGACGAACGGGCGCTGGTGCTTGAAGCCGTACTTGCACACCAGCGGCAGGATCGACTTGTTCACCGCGACGATGTCGAAGAACACCGGCTGGTCGCCCAGGAAGTTCAGGCCGGCCTTGAACAACTCCTCGCCGGTCGTGTTGCTCGACGCCACCCACGGGCCGATCTGCCAGGCGTTCAGGCCCTTGCGGCCGGCCAGGAAGCCGTCGATCCGGCCGTCACCGTCCCGGCTGACGAACGCGATCTCGGGGTATTCGCCGACGAACCGCTCGATGATGTGCGGGCGGGGGGCGCCGAAGCACGCGGCGTCGAACTTGACCACGTCGTCGAGGTCTTTCTTCTCGAACTTGCGGACGCTCTTGGCGTACTCAAACGACCCGCCCCGGCCTTCGCGGCGGTCCATCAGGAACTCTTCGACGAACCCGAGGGTCAGGTAGAGCTTGTTGCCCAGCGGGGTCGCGTCGAGCTTGGGGACCTCGATCTTCTTCCGCTTGCAGTAGTCCATGCACGCGAGCATGATCGCCCGGCCGATGCCGTGGCGGCGATAGTTCTCATCGACGATGATCATGCCGATCCAGGCGACCTTGTCGCCGTAGGTGGTCACGGTGCCGGTGCCGATCATCTGGCCGTCCATCTCGGCGATGAAGCAGCCCTCGGGGTCGAAGTCCATGAAGCGGACCCAGTCGGCCTGGATCTGGTTCCACTTGACGTGGTTCTTCATCTTCATGGCGAAATCCACGTCGCGCTGGTTCTTGGTCATGACTCGAACGGTAGTTGCCATCTCGGGTGTCCTCCGAACCTTTCTGTCTAAAGGGAGAAGCTGTCAGCGATCAGCCTTCAGCTCTCAGCCGGAACCGATCGCTGAAAGCTGACCGCTGAGTGCTGTTGTTATCGCACCAGGTTATTGTCGCCCGTCTGCACCATCTCGACGTTCTTGTTCGGGCAGCGCCACAGGCACATGCCGCAGGCGACGCACTTGTCTTCGTCCAGCACCACGCGGCCCTGGACATCCGTGCTCCAGGCGAACATCTTGCATATCTTCGTGCATATCTCGCAGCCGGCGCCGCAGCCGCAGGACAGGCAGCGGCTGGCTTCCGCCTTTGCCTGCTCCACGGTCAGCGCGGCGGCGAACTCGTCGAAGTTCTTCACCCGCTTGGCGGGCGCGACCATCTGCTGCGTCGGCCGCCACTCGCGTTTCCGGCTGACGGCCCGTTCGAGCACCTTGTCCTTGTCCACGCTGGTCTTGGGCGGGTCCTGGACCAGCAGCGCGTTGTCGCCGGCCAGATACATATCGATCGACGCGGCGCCCTTCTTGCCGTCGGCGATCGCGGCGATCACGTTGGCAGGCCCGCGGACGCAGTCGCCGCCGGCGTAAACGCCCGCGACGTTCGTTGCGCCGGTCGCCGCGTCGACCTCCAGTGTCTTCCACCGGGTCAGTTCCAGGTCCTGGCCGGCCTCGACGCCGACGTTCTGGCTGACCGCGGAAATCACCGTGTCGACGTCCAGCGTGAACTCGGTGCCGGGGACTTCCAGCGGCTTTCGCCGGCCGGACTTGTCGGCTTCACCGAGCACGTAGTTAAGCATGCGAATTTTGGCGACCTTGCCGCTGCCCTCGTCGCCGAGGATTTCCTGCGGGG
>JAQTVL010000391.1 GCA_028706835.1 Phycisphaerae bacterium
GGGAGTTCCCGGCGGCGGTAGAGAATCTGAAACTGGCGTGCCACTATAACCCGGCGGGGTGCGAACTGGCGAGGTTCCTGGCGGTGGCGCTGTTCCGCACGGGGCAGACGGAGGCGGTGGGCGGGCCGCTGGAACGGGCGATCGCGTCGGACCGAACGGACACGCGGGCGCGGGTGATGCTGGCGCTGTCGCAGTGGCGGACGGGGCAGGCGGCGGCGGCGGAGTTGACGCTGCACCAGGGGCTGGGGGCGGTGGATGAGCCGGCGGCGATCAATTTTCACCTGGGGCTGCTGGCGGCGCAGGCGGAGCAGTGGGGGCAGGTGGAGCAATATCTGACCAAGTGCGTGGCGGTGGACGAGGGCAACGCCCAGGCATGGCGGTATCTGGGGCTGGCGTGCGGGGCGCAGGGGAAGGCGGAGGCTGCGGCGGCGAACCTGCGGCGGGCGCAGCGGCTGGCGCCGGCGGACCCGCACGTGGCGCTGGAGCTGGCGTATGCGTCGGCGGCGGCGAACGCGGCGCCGATGACGGTTCGCAAGCTGAACCTGGCGGAGCTGACGGCAGCGCCGGCGGACATGAGCGAGGACCTGGACCGGCTGGCGCGGGCGATCATGGCGGAGCCGGAGTTCATCCAGGCGTTCCTGGACCTGCCGGCATCGCCGATGGACCAGCAGATATTCGGGGTGCTGTCGTTCAGCCTGAAACGAGCGGCGGCGGCGCGGCCGACCTATGCCGATTTGCACTACTACATTTCGCGGGTGAATCGCCGGCTGGGGCTGATCAGCCAGGCGATCGACTCGGCGGAGCAGGCGATCGCGCTGAACCCGAAGTATGTGGCGGCGTTGATCCACGCGGCGGGTCTGTATCACCAGACGGCGCAGCGCGGCGCGTCGGCGCAGCGGCTGCGAGCGGCGATCGCGGCGGGCGGGGATTACCCGGACGTACACCTGGTGCTGGGGCATCTGTATCGCGAGCTGGGGCAGACGCCGGAGGCGCGGCGGAGCTACGAACGGGCGCTGCGGCTGAAGCCGCACTACGCGGCGGCGAAGGAAGCACTGGCGGCCCTGGCGGCGTGACGAGAAGGAACCGATGAGCTACCTGCTTGAGATATTGGGGCGCGGTCGCGTGACGCAGATGAGCGGGCTGTTCGGGGGGCAGTTCGAGCCAATCAGCGACGAGGACCTGGCGCAACTGCGATCGACGGCGATCGAGCAGCCGGACGATGCGCGGATTCACGCGGCGATCGGGGTGGCGTATCTGCAACGGTGCAAGACGGGGGAGGCGGTGGAGAGCCTTCAGCGGGCGGTGCGGATCCAGCCGGACCTGCTGCTGGCGCGGCTGGGGCTGGCGTGCTGCTACGAGCAGCAGGACCGGGCGCTGTCGGCGATCGAGCAACTGGAGTTGGCGAAGGCGAACGCGCCGGGTGAGCCGGCGGTGCTGCTGGCGCTGGGGTATTGCCTGGAACGGACGAACCGGCCTGTGGAGGCGGCGGAATACTATCGGGATGTCTTGGCGGCTTCGCCGCAAACGCAGGCGGCTAGGGAGCGGCTTGCGGCGATCGAGCTGGCGGGTGGGGAAGTGGAGGGTGCGATCGAGCAATATGAGGCGATCCGCGAGCAAACCGGGGGCGGGGACGCCCGAGTGCGGTTGTGCCTTGGCAACCTGTATCTGAAGAGCGATCGGCCTGGGGAAGCTGCGGATGAGTTTGCCGCGGCTATCGCGTTGGCGCCGGAAAACTGGTCGGCTCGGCATCAACTCGTCGAATCGCTGCTGAAGCAGGACCGGCTTCACGAGGCTATCGAGCAACTTGGCGAAATGATCCAGCAACAGGGCGATCAGCCGGAGCTTCATCTGCAACTTGCGGACCTTTACGTGCGATCCGCCGACGACTTGCTCGCGGTGCGGCACTATTCACGAGCGTTAGAACTGGATGCGGACTATCTCGAGGCGGCCGTGAAGCTTGCCACGCAGCACCTGCGAGTTGGCCGCTTTGCCGACGCTGCCGCCGCGTTCAACCGATCCGTCCAGATCAGCGACCGCTCGCTCACCGCTTACGTCGGGCTCGCCATCGCCCAGAAGAACGCCGGCCAGTGGGCCCAGGCTTCCGACACGCTTGCCCTTGCCAGCCAGATCGCCCCCAACAGCATGCTGCTTTTCCGCGAGATGTCCCGGCTCGAACTCAAAGCCGCGTTGGCTCGCCAAGGCGAGAACGCGTTCACCCTCCAGGCCGCACGCGAGGCCGGGCCTGCCAGCTCCGGCGACGCCGACGAAGACTGGAACCAGCTCTTGGACTACCAGATCGACCGTCACAAGCAAGCCGTCGTTGACCGCCCCAACCACGCCGACCTTCACTATCGCCTTGGCCTCCTCCTGGCCGGTCAGGGCGACGTCCAGGGCGCCATCGAGCATTACGCCCAGGCCGTGCAGATCAACCCGACCTACACCAAGGCCCGCATCAAGCTCGGCCTCGCCCTCAAGGACGCCGGCCAGCCCGACAAGGCCATCGCCGAGTTGCAGGCCGCCCTGGACATGAACCCCCAGTTCGCCGACGTTCACTACCGCCTTGCTCTCATGTATGTCGACCAGGACCGCTTCGCCGACGCCGCCGACGCCTTCGAACGCTCCCTCGCCATCAACGCCGCCAACCCCGAGGTCCGCGCCAACCTCGCCACCTGTCTCGAGTCCACGGGCCTCCTCGACCGCGCCTCCGCCGAGTGGACCCGCCTCGCCGACTCCCAGCCCCCCGACTCCCCCATCGGCTCGCGGGCCCGTTCCCGCCTGGGCAAACTGCCCCGCCCGAAGTCCTAGCGCCGCCCCGTCTCCCCGCCGTCGGCTTTGCCGTTTCGCGGATTCCCTTCTCTCCCCATCTCCCCATCTCCCCGTCTCCCCGTCTCTTCCTCCTCCCCCGCGTTGCGTCCCCGCAACACGATGTTTCCGAATCTCCACACTCCCCCGCCGCCCCTCCCGCCCCGTCTTCCCCCTCCAAAACTTCCTAACACTATTTCGCCTGCACTCTTACGCCGCTAACATCCCTGCATTTCACAGGATACACCCCGCCCCTGGCACGCGCTTTGCTCCCATAACCGGCAACGGAGTACGCGACGGCTGGGGACCAGCTTTACGGGGGTTTCCCATCCAAACGCGGTTTGAAGCGCCAGCCAGTTGAGTCTTCAGGTGGTTCGATCGGCCTGACCGTCCAGTCACGCCGTTCGGAGTGTAGCGTCGCTCTATTCGTTACAGGCCAGGTGAGCGGAAGGGAAGTCCCCTGCGCCCCGCGGACGTTCCGCAGGCGCCGGCGCACCGGTCCACCCACGCGGAGGCGGCTCACATGACCTGTCGACCAACGATCCTGGCGGCACTGTTCGCGGCGATGGTTCTATCCTTGCCCCCCGCAGCCGACGCGGACTACACCCCCGTCTTCGGCGGCCCCACCTATGACCCCGCCACCTACGAAGGCGTCTATGGCGTGACCGTCGTCGGCGTCACCAACGACGGCGTCGTCGGCGGCTGGGGTTCCGACGTCGCGGGTGTAGCCGTCCGGTTCAGCCGATCCGGCGTCACGATCCTGCCGCGCGTCGAGCCGTTCGGCGCCAACTCCTACGCCGACGCTCGCGGCATGAACAACTCCGGCACCATCGTCGGCATGAGCCAGGACGCCGCCGGCAATCAATTCCCCGTCCGTTGGGACGGCGGCGGCACGATGACCGTCCTGGCCGACCTTGGCGGAACCGACCCGCTCGGCTTCCCCTACGCGATCAACGACGCCGGCGTTGCCGTCGGCATGGTCGGCGGCCACCCGGCCCGCTGGGACGCCGCCGGCGCGGTCACCCAACTGGGCACATCCGGCGCTCCGGGCGACTTCAGCCATCCGACGCGAATCAACGCCTCCAGCCAGGCCGTCGGCCTGCGTTCGGTCTACGTCGGGCAAATCCCAGCCACCGTCAATCATCCGGTTCGCTGGTCGGCCGCCGGCGACGCCACCGACCTGCTCCTGCCAGCCGGCGAGGTCTACGGCGATGTCGCATTGGGCGGCCTCAACAGCGCCGGCACAGCCGTGGGCTGGGCCGAGCGCTGGGTGGCCGCGCCCTTCTGGCATTCCGCCGGCTTCACTGCCATGCGCTGGAACGGTTCAGATACCCAGGGCGTCATTCTTCAGGGGCTCACCGGAAACGACGGCATGGCCCTCGCCCTCAACGACGCGGGCACTGCCGTCGGCGGCGCCCCCAAGTACGTCGGCGACGTCTTCGAGGGCCTCTACGCCGTCCGATGGGACAGTTCCGGCACTGCCGCCACGCAGCTAGGCCATCTGGGCCTGAACAGTTGGGGAGAAGCCAACGCCGAGGCGACCGACATCAGCGAGACCGGCGTCATCGTCGGCTATTCGGAGAAGAACGTCGAGGGCGTAAGCTTCGGCAGCCGGGCCGTCGTCTGGGACGCCGACGGCAACGCGATCGACCTGAACACCCTGATCGACCCCGCCGCCGGCTGGACGCTCACCAGCGCCGACGCCATCAGCGACACCGGCCAGTGGATCGCCGGCACAGGCTGGTTCGACCCCGACGGCCCCGGCCCGCTGGAGGGTTACACCCGTGCCTGGCTGATGGGCACGCCGACCGAAGCCGCCCCCCCCATCCCCGAGCCCGCGACCCTGCTCCTCCTATCCCTGGGTGTCCTCCCCCTGGCAGTAAGGAAAGCCCGTCGCCGTATTCCCTCCTGAATGTCCTTTTGTGGAGTGCGGTAGCGCAGCTACCGCTTTTGGTTCTCAGTCGTAAGTCAGCAATCCCTCCCACGCCCCGGCGAACTTCT
>JAQTVL010000392.1 GCA_028706835.1 Phycisphaerae bacterium
CTGGGGGGCGGGGGCTGGGGGCGCATTTCCCAGCCCCCGACCCCCAGCCCCCGCCCCCCGTTCTGTTCCTCAGTCCACCCTTACCCGGCCCCATTCGGGGACGAGAAGCTGCTTGATCTTGCCGGCGCCGAACAGCGGCTCCATCTCCGCCATCAGCACGCGGCGGAACGTCACCAGGCCGGGCTCCTCGTCGAGGTCCTTCGGGTCCAGGCGGGCGACGACCTGGCGAACGCTGTCGTCGATGGTGGCCTTGCGCTTTTCGAGCACGCCCTTGACCCCGGCGACGTCGTCCTTGCTCAGCACGGCGTGAATCTTGAACTTGTAGACGTAGGTCGCGCCGCGCTTGGTGTTGGCGGCTTTGCCCTCGATAATCAGTTCCTCGACGTCCTCGCACGGCGGCGGGACGTTCTGCTCGACCCTGGTCGCCTGGCCATGGGCGGCGGCTGGGCCGCGATTGACCCACATCATCACGCCGACCGTGGCGGCCTCCATCGCCAGCACGCCGAGGGCGACGAATATCTGCGTCATCGGCAGCTTGCGGGCGGGCTTGACGGCCTCGTCGCCGGCTTCCTGCCGCTCCTGTCGCTCGGGCCTGGACTCTTTCCCCGTTTCTTTCTCTTTCGCTGCCATGCTGATTCCCTTCAAGCTTAGTCCGTGAAGAGCACCCGCCCCAGGCCCCCTGAAGGGGGCCACAGACAGGGGGAGGGCGATCCGGATCACCAGGCCTGAAGGCCTGGCCTACTACACGACATACTTCGAGACCACAAACGCACGTAGCGTTACAGTGCCAGTCTGTCAGTCGTCATTCGATGGGTGCCATGACTGAAACGCCGTCCGGCTGTTTTGGACGGCGGGTCAGCCGTGCTCGCCTTGGGCAGACATGCCTGCGACAAAACAGCCGTCGCAGGCATGGCACCCGATCCGTCAGTTCATCTGTAACGGAGCGCTAATTCCCTTCGTTAACGGACACTCCCGAAATCCGCGGCTGGTCTTGCCCGCCCTGGGTGGTGGGCGACCTGGGGCCGGCTGCCTGTGGCGGCGCGGACAACTCGCCGTCAATTCCCTGGAACTCCTGCACCAGCGCCTGCGTCACGATGATCTCGACGCGGCGGTTGGCCCGCTTGGTCTGCTCGTCGTAGGCGTGCAGCACCAGCGGCTCGCTGCTGCCGCAATCCACCCGGCGCAGCCGCTCCGGGCGAAGGCCCAGGCTGGTGAGATAATCGGCTACCGAGCACGCCCGGGCGTAGGCCAACTGGTGCTCGTCGCGTGCCCCGCCCTCCAGGCGTGTGGCGTGGCCGCGGATTTCGACCTTGTTGTTCTCGCCGCGGATGTACTCGTGGATTTCGGCGAGGGCGGCCTTGGCTTCGTCGCGAAGGTCGGTCGAGCCGGCGTCGAAGCCCAGTTGCCCGCCGATGGTGAACTCGATGCCCTCGCGCGTCCGCTTGATGGTGTTCTGCGTGCCCGGCCTGCCGTTGCCCTCGTCCTTGCCGCCGCCGTCGTGCTGGAAGTTCTTCATGGACATCTGCTCGAGCCGCGCGAGCAGCTCCTCGGGGCTGGTTTCGTCGACGCTGATGGTGACGGGGAACTTGAGGGCCTCCTGCAACGACTTGAGGAACTGTCGCAGCTTGCTGTCGTCGGTGTTGCTGGCGGAACTGAGCGAGGCGAGCATGACAAAGAAGGCCATCAGCAGCGACACCATGTCGGCGAAGCTGATGTACCAGAGCGGGCAGCTTTCGCCGCCGCCGGATGCCGGTTTCTTCTTCATCGACTGATCGCCTTCCAGTGGCTAGTGGCCAGTGATCAGTGGCCAGTGGTCAGTGGCCAGTGGCCAGTGGTCAGTCAAATCCTTCGTTTCTGACCACGGATCACTGACCACGGTTCACTGATCACTGACCACTGATCACTGTTCACTGTTCACTGACCACTGACCACTGTTCACTGACCACTGACCACTGTTCACTGACCACTGGCCACTGTTCACTGACCACTGGCCACTGCCTCTCACGCCGCCTCGCTCTGGACCGCCTCCATCGCGCGGCGTTCCTTCGGCGAGAGGAATGTCTTGAGCTTCTGCTCGACGATCCGCGGGTTGTCGCCGGACTGGATGGCCATCACCCCGCGAATCACGATTTCCTTGTGCAGCAGCTCCTCGCTGTTCTTGATTTTCAGCTTGTCGGCCAGCGGCAAGGCGACCAGGTTGGCCAGCAGGGCGCCGTAGAAGGTACACAGCAGGGCCATCGACATGCCCGGGCCGATCTTCTTGGGGTCGTCCATGTTCTTGAACATGAGCACCAGGCCGATGAGCGTGCCGACCATTCCGAAACTGGGGGCGTACTTTCCGAGGGTCTCGAACAGCGCCCGGCCGGTCTCGTGCCGCTCCTGCACCGTGTCCAACTCGCTGGAGAGCACCTTCTCGATGAGCTCGGGGTCGCTGCCGTCGACGGCCATCTGAATGCCGCGGACCAGGAACTCGTCCTTGATGTCCTTGACGACGTTTTCGAGGCTGAGGATGCCGTCGCGGCGGGCGATTTCGGCGTAGCTGACGATGTCGCCGATAAGCTTGGCCGGCGAGGTGTGGTGCTCGAAGAACGCCTGCTTGAGCACCTTGCCCATGCTCAGCACGCTCTTGAGCGGGAAGGAGATCAGCGTGGCCGCGGTCGCCCCGCCGAGCACGATCGCCAGCTCGGCCGGCACGATGAAGATCATCGGCTTGCCTTCGGTGCCCTCGAAGATGGCGAAGCCGATCAGGCCGACGCCGATGACGAAGCCGATGACGGTGGAAAGATCCATAGCGGTCCCGGTGCCGATAATGGGCCGATCAAAACGGACGCCGCCGGGCCTGGTCGCCCGACTGGGCTGTTTATCGGTAATACGGAAGAGGCGGTTTAGGTAGGGATTGTCGGGTTCTTGGAGAAGAAGGGCTCCTCCGGCGGAAGCCTACCTCCTCTCTTTAGCTCCGAAGGAGCGAAGGCATGCAGCCGCAGGCGCGAGCCTGCGGTACTGATGTCCTGTTTCGACAAGCCCCCGAAGGGGGCGACGGCGGGTCCGCGGGTTACGCCGCCGCCGCCCCCTTCGGGGGCTCTGCTTCTCCTGAACGCCGGGGTCCGCAGGCTAACGCCTGCGGCTACATGCCCCCGCCCGCTTCGCGGGCTCCAAAGCGGGGCCTTCGTCCCACGCACTCCATAAGCGGGCTGCGCCCGCAGGGAAAAACGCCGACCTTCCCTCCGACTTCGCTCAGGGCAGGCGGTCGTGCGGCTAAACGAAGAGAGGACGCATTCCATGGAAAAAGCCCAGCCACGGCAGTGGCTGGGCTTTTTCCATGGGGTGCGCCTGCGAGATCAGAATCCCGGCACTCACGCCTTCCGTCTGCGGCGGATGGCTGATCCGATCATCGCCAGCCCGCCGAGGGCCAGGAACGCCATCGTCGCCGGCTCCGGGACCACGGTTCCCGCCAGGTTGTAGGTAACGCTGCCCCGCGTGGTGTAGAACGTCAGGGTGCCGGTGTAGGTCTGCCCCGGCGTGCCCACGCCGCTGAACTGCGGGGTATATGTCTGCCCGGTGCCGTTGAGCACGTCGGCCGCTGCCCAACCGGGCAGGCTGAACTTCGCGGCATCCGCGCCCCCAATGGCGTAGCTCTGGATGGCGAGGTAACTGCCCGACGCGCCTGTGTTGCTCAGGGTAACGCCGGACAGCGACCCCGGCACATTCTGATTCGTCTGGCCGGACAGCGTGCTGCCGTTCGGCAAGGACTCGCTAAGAGCGGGGGTGGCCCCGGAATATATCTTCGCAAATTCCGTGTTGATGGCGGCGATCTCGCTCAGGGACAACTGCCCGGTGTAAACGCGAATCTCCGCGATATCGCCATTAAGACCCTCGCCGGCCGCCGTCTCTCCAGGCCATCTGGCGCCGATAGTCGTGAGACGTTCCATGAATGCTGTGCCGCTCACTGTCCCTGCGGCATTCCCGTCCAAGTAGTACGCGGAACCAGCGTCTCGGGCGGTTACGCCGAACGTGTGGAAGGAAGTGCTGGACGACCCGCTACTACTCTGGGCATAGCCGGCGACCCCCATGGCAACTACCATCTGTGTCCCTGCACTCTGACTGATGCGGTACTGGAGGTCGGATTGGCCGGCGTTGCCTGCCGTGTAGGCATTCCCGGAGATCAACGTACCCAAATGACCGCTAGTCATATACGTATACTTAGCGTAGGCCACCACGGTGAAATAGGCGCCGTTGGTGTTCGTCAGGGCGGTAGCCATCGTCAGCGCGTCGTCGATCCCGTCGAACCGGACGACGGAACTTCCGTTGCCCGTCGCGCCGGCGACCAGCGCCGGTATGTATGCCCCGCTGGATGTCGCGTTGTTGCCCGTGTTCGCCAGGTTGACCCACGTTGCGCCAGCCTGGTTATAGCTGCTTGCTTGCAGGTCCAGAACCAAGTCCGCATTCGCCTGCCCGCCAAACAGGGCCAGCCAACCGACCGCCAAGGCCGTCGCCATCCGCGTTCGCAACGTCGTGTTCATGGATTCCGCTCCTTTGCGGCGTCTCTCGGCCCCGGGAGACAATGGTTTCTTGTTCGCATCCTCCGCCGGGCCGATGGACGATCGACCCGACTCGTCTCTTCTTGCAAACGGCATGCCAGACGACGATGCGGACACGCAAAAATACTTCATAAAGCACTTGAATGACGCCTCCCTCAGAACTCCATCCAGGGATCACATCGTCTATAAATCTTGTTTTAGTAATGCTTTATAGCGTTTTGTTCTTGACTCTCTCCCCTCGTTGCCATAGACTCATG
>JAQTVL010000393.1 GCA_028706835.1 Phycisphaerae bacterium
CGCGTCAGCAACGAAACCGTGGCCGCCGGCATGATCCTCGACCGCGAGCCGGAGGAGTTCATCCATTCGCCGGCTGACGGCGCCAGCCGGCCGCGAAGCGAGCACGTGACGTGGCAAGAGGGTCTGGTGACGCCGGCTCAGCGGTCGGCCCGCCTGGGCCACCTGCCGGCGACGGTCTGGCTGACCGGGCTGACCGGATCGGGCAAGACGACCATCGCGTACGCGCTGGAAAAGCGGCTGTTTGACGAGGGCAGGGCGTGCTGCGTGCTGGACGGCGAGAACGTTCGGCTGGGCGTCAGCCGGGACCTGGAGTTCGCCGCCGCCGACCGCAGCGAGAACATCCGGCGGGTGGCCGAGATTGCCCGGCTGTTCAACGAAGCCGGTCAGATCGTCCTGTGCGCATTCCTCTCGCCGTTCGCCTCCGACCGCCAGAATGCGCAACGAACCGTCGGCCCGGATCGCTTCATCGAGGTCTACCTGTCTGCCCCGATCGACGTTTGCCGGCGGCGGAAGCCCGACCGCTATCGCCAGGCCGACCGCGGCGAGATACCGCTGTTCTCCGGCGTCACCGCCCCGTACGAGCCGCCGGCCGGCGCATTGACGCTGGCCACCGATCAACTCTCCGTCGCCGAGTGCGTGGATCGCATCGTCGAAGCATTGCGGGGGCGGGGCATCTTCTCCCAGTAGCCTCAGCGATTGGTCAATCGATGTGGAACACGGATCGCAGTTCGAGCGACTTCGGGCTGTTGTCCGGGTTGCTGGGCATCAGGTCCTTCATGTGCGCCCACCACTTGCGGCAGATGGCGGTTTGGGCGATGGCGTCCCAGCGGGCCTCGTCCTCGATCTCGACGTAGGCGAACAACTGCCGCGTCTGCGGGTGGAGGAAGATCGAGTAGTTGTGCACGCCGTGGGCCTTGAGCGTCTCGTGCAACTCGGGCCAGATGGGGCTGTGGCGGTCCTCATACTCCTTCTCGCGTCCCGCGTTCACCGACATGACCATCGCTTTGCGAATCATTGGGAGTCCTTTCTGTATCACCTCAACATTACGCGTCGCCCTTGTTCCGCTGACTCGTAGCACGCCAGCGTCATCTTCAACACGTCGCGTCCCTCTTCGGCGGTGGCGATCGGGGGCCGGCGGCCGTGGAGGAACTCCGCCAGCGGGCCGGCCAGGCCCGCGATCCGATCGCCCTGGCCAGCGGGGCTGGCGATCTTGCTGACGGTCCATTGCTTATCGCCGCGCATCAGCCACTTCAGCCCGACGGCCCCGGCGGGGCGCGGGGCGGCGGCGCTCGGCCCGTCGCCGTAGCTTTGGATCACCAGGCCGTTGGCGGCGATGATCTCGGTGGTGTTCTCGCCCGCCAGGCAGGTGAACGAGCAGCACACCTCGGCGAACGTGCCGTCGGCGTAGCGGAAGATGGCCACGCCGTTGTCGTTAGGAATCTTCGGGTTGTGCAGCGAGCCGAGTTCAGCCGTCACGCTGGCGGGGGCGCCCAGCATCCAGTAGACGAGGTCGATCGGGTGCGAGGCGTCGTCGGCCCAGATGTCGCGATTGAACTGCGGGGCGACGTGCCAGGTCTTCTCGAAGTCCGGCCAGGTGTGCGTGGATAGCGTGTGGCGGCGGCGGAGCATGAACAGCCGGCCGAGGCTCCCCGCCCGGACCAGTTCCTTCATCTGCACGTTTTGCGGATCGACCCGCATCTGCCAGGCGATCGTGAAGGGCACGCCGGTTCGGGCGACGGCGGCCACGATGCGGTCGGCCTGCTCGACCGTCAGCGCCAGCGGCTTCTGCACGATGATGGCCTTGCCGGCCTCGGCTGCCTGCTCGACCAACTCGGCGTGCAAGGAGGTCTCGGCGCCGATGACGACGGCGGCGACGTCAGGTTGCGCCAAGAGGTCGCTTTGCGAAGAGGCAAGCCGAACGCCGTAGGAGTCGTGGGCTTTGGCGGCGCGGGCGGCGTCGTGGTCCCAGCCGGCGACCACGCGAACGCCGAGCGATTCGTCCTTGCGCCAGGCGGTGCAGTAGCTGCCGACGTGCCCGTGGGCGAACCCCAGCACGCCGACGCCGATCGCGTTAGCTGACATGGACCACCGTCCCTCTTTCGATTGACTCGATGGCGGCGGCCAGCACCTTTTGGGCGGCCAGGCCGTCGGCCCCGCTGCCGTCGATCTGGTCCGGCGGGGCGGACTGGGACACCTGCTTGAGGAACACGCCGATGCGGTCGCGGAACGTGTCTTCGAAATCGCGGAACCCGCCGAACACCGGGTTCGTGTAGACGGTTTTTTCCGGGTTGCCGGCTGGATACAGGGTGGCCTCGCGCCACATGTCTTCCAGCACGAACCGCCCGCCGGTGCCCGCCACCTCGCATCGCTCCATGGGATGGCCGCGCTCGATGTCGTAGCTGCCGGTCAATCCGCCGACCACGCCGTTTTTAAACCTCATGCTGAAGTGGGCGGTGGTCCAGATCGATCGGCCGGGCGCCTTGGTTGCGAAGCACTGCACGGCGTCGATGTCGCCACAGAAGTATCGCATCACGTCAACGGTGTGCGGGTGCAACGCCTTGATCTGGAACCAGGGCGAACTCTCGTTGGGGTTCTTGATCCACATGCTCATGTGGACGAACAGCAGATGCCCCAGCCGGCCTTCCGTCACCCACTTCTTCGCCAGCCGGGCGGCCGGTGTGAAGCGGTGGTTTAGGTCGACGCCCAGGCACAATCCCTTTTCGCGTGCCTTGGCGACCATGGCCTCGGCCTTGTCGATCTCGTTGCAGATGGGCTTTTCGCACAGGACGTGGCAGCCGGCGTCGAGGGCCTGCATGGTCGGGGCGTAGTGGTCGCTGCCGTACTCGTGGCCGCCGGTGGCGACGCTGACCAGGTCGGGCTTGAGGGCGGCGAGCATCTTGGCGGCGTCGTAAAACGCCGGCACGCCGAACGCCTTGGCGGCCGCGTCGGCGCGGTCCTTGAGGATATCGCAAACGCCGACCAGTTCAGCCAGCGGGTTCTCCTTGTAGAGCCGGCTGTGCCGGTTGCCGATCGGACCCAGGCCGATGACGCAGACTCGCATGGAGAGCACCTTTCAGGTTGTCTGCCTGGAATGAGCGCCTAACTGCGTAAGCCATACTGCTATGCGGACTTCGACCACAATATGTTGAACACCCAGGTACTACATGTAGTAAATTATAACTAATTTAAAAACAATAAGTTAACGAGTTAAGCGAGTTTCTTGTCGATGCACTTATGCGCGACGAAATACTTTGCGGATCACTTTGTTAACAAAAACGACCGACAAATATTCGCGCCGCCCACGGATACTTCACAGAACATCGCCATTTTCCGTCAAGTTGATCAATTCAGCAAAAGCAAAGACGCTCGGCCGTCGGCCAGCGGGTTCTCGCAGAATCTTCAGCAGATTGCTGTCTCTGAGTACCTTGATAATTCGCTTGGCTGTTGGCTCGGGGATGCCTGCCTGGGAGGCAAAATCAGAAGCACTGAAGACAGGGCGGCTGAAGATGAAATCCAGTGCTCGGATAGCGTGCTGCGACCGCGTCTTGTCCGCGACCCACGTCTTCTTCTCCTTGTAGAGGTTCAGGATTGCCTGTGCTTTCTTGGCGTTCGCCGCTCCCTGAGCAAGCAATGCGCCCAGAAAGAACTCGCACCACCCGGTCCAGTCTCCATTCCGGGAGACCCCCAGGAGACGTTCGTAGTACTCTTCCCGATGGGCCTCCAAGTACTCGCTGATATAGAAGGTTGGACCCGAAAGCAACTTGCGTTGATAGAGAAACAGGGGAATCAACATTCGTCCGAGCCGGCCGTTTCCATCCAGGAAGGGGTGAACCGCCTCGAACTCCGCGTGCAGGATGGCCAGTTGGACAAGTTCGTCAGGTTGCCTGCTGTGAAGGTATCTCTCCCATGCCGACATACCGTTGCCCAATTCATTGGCGGGCATCGGCACGTATCGAGCTTGCCCCAATGTTGACCCGGCGGGTCCGATCCAATTCTGAATCCGGCGATACTGCCCTGGAGCTTTGTTCTTGCCGCGGACCCCCTCCAACAGTACGGCGTGGGCCTCTCGAATCAGACGCTGAGACAATGGAAGTTCGTTCAGGCGATCCGCGGCATTCATGATCGCGCGGCGGTAGTTGATGATCTCATAGATGTCCGCAGCTCGTGCATTATCGGCCTTCAACCCCGCGCTCGCCTCGAATTCGAGTACTTCGCCCATCGTGGCCTGAGTGCCCTCAATCCGCGAGGAGAGAACAGCTTCTTGCGTCGTCAGGGGCGACAGCAACACCATCGCGTTCGGAATCGCCGCAAGTACGCCGTCGTACCTGGCAATCGCCGCGCTGGCGGGGCCAAGCAACGGAATCAGGCGATCCCACCCCAGTTCCTTTGGCGGAAACGATCCCGCATGGTAGATCACTTGTCCCATTTGACGCTCCCCGACTCCTTGCTGTACCCGTATTCCTGCATGGCCGGGGCGAGGAAATCGAAGCACTTTGCGTTCGGGTCTTTCAGGTATCGCCCGACGACCTCCGGCTTGACCGGGATCTTCGCCAGCTTGATGCCGAGGAACTTCTCCAGCTTCGCGAGCGTTTCGTCCTGGCGGAGCACGAAATCCTCCAGCCGGACCTCGATCCAGTGCTTCGGCCGGGGCGTCGCCTTGACCAGTTCGTACTGGTACTGCCAGGAGATCGCCCGCCGCTCGTGAACATCGTCGGTGGCTGGATACGTGATCCCAAAGTCCCTCAGGTCGTCGGTGACGTGCCGGCCGAGGATGCTG
>JAQTVL010000394.1 GCA_028706835.1 Phycisphaerae bacterium
GGAAGGGCGGCTGGCTGGGACACACTGTTTGCCAAACGAATCATCCTCCGGCAATTGCCATTTCGGATTTCGGATTGACATGCGGAGTGAATTCATTCCGCATTCCGAATTCCAAATTTCGCATTCCAACTTAAGCCCCCGCTCCGACAGCCCGATAATAATGGAGTCGCTAACTCATCTGTCCGAGACGTTCATGGTTCGCACGGTCCAATTCAACGAACGCCGACGTTACCGCCGCCTGGACACGCACGGGACAGCCATCGCGGTTCATCGTGCCGCGGTCGCCAAACTGAACCTGAGCGACCTCTCCGACGGCGGCCTCTCCGCGGTGTGTCCCGTCCAGATGCGGGTGGCTTCGCCGGTGACCGTCCTGCTTCCGCCGGACCAATCGCTGTGGCGCTTGCCTCCCGCCCGCCCCGGCCACGTGGTCCGCTGCCGTCCGCTGGCCCAGGGCTTTCAGGTCGCGGTCGCCTTCGACTCTCCGCTGACCGTGGCGTGAGCCATTCTAAGAGCGTTGCCACCGACAGACAAGCAAACGTCGCCACGGCGCAGGTTCGCTGAACGAGTTTGCGCGGAAACGGTTCGTGACCCCAGCCGCGGCACTCAGTGCAGCACCACCGCCAGCGCGATGCCGATGACGATCGCCGCCGCCAGCACCACGAGGCAGCCGATGCCGAGGTAGTCGGCGGAGGCCCATAGCGTGCCGCGGGTCAGAAGGATCGTATCCCACCGGGCGCGGGCTTGGTCCAGCGGCAGGCGATGGACGAGCACGGCCTCGAGCCCCTGGGCCAGGGCGGTCATCAGCTCGGCGTGGACGCCGTGGCCCTTCCCTCCCCTCGGGCTGATGTGGGCGGCGACGCTGACCCGTCCGCGGTCGAAGCTGACCACCGCCTGTTGCGGGAGCAGCGCGATCTTGCGGGTGTTGGCATGGGCCCGGCCCTTCCTGGCGAGCAGCGAGTGCGCGGGCGCCGGATCGAACTTGAACCCGAGGGTCCGCAGGAATTCCGCGGCCCATCCGAGGGCGGCGTCCTCCTCCAGCGTCGTGACGAACACGTGCTCGACCAGCATGGGCTACCCTTTCGCGGCCTCGAAAACCAGGCAAAGCGAGTTGTGAACGAAGTGCATCAGCATCCCCGGGAAAAGCGAGCCGCTGCGGACCCGCAGGAAGCACAGCGCCAGCCCGATCGCCAGCAGGTGCAAAAACGCCAACGGGATCAGGTGCAGGATCATGAACATCAGCGACGATACGATCACCGCGTCGCGCACGCTGATCGCGTCCTGGAGCGACGAAAGGATGATCCCGCGGAACGCGAGTTCCTCGAAGATCGCCGGCTGAACTGCCACCAACAGCACCACCGTTCCCCACCCGAATCCCGCCTTGAGCAACGGCTCGCTGTAGCTGGCATCCGGCACGTTGAACACGCGAGTCAGGCCGCCGACGCAGATGCTGGCGAAGGCAAACGTCCCCACGCCAAGCCCGATGGCTGCGGCATACCAGACCGGGCTGCCCGCCCGGGCCAGCGCGGGCTTGAGGCGGGCGAAACTGGCGATCGACCAGAACAGCACGATCAGCGAAAACAGCACGCCCATGAAGATCTCGATCTGGGCCTCGGCCGTGCTGTCAACCATCATGGCGATCGTGCCGATGATCGAGACCCCGAGCAGGCAGAAGTACAGGCCCAGTGATGACTTGATCCCGCCGCCATGGCTGCCGCCGGCCGCCGACAGGGCGTCGAACGGCTCGCCGGTCGGATTGGGGTCGAACCCGGCGCAGCCGGGGCAGGCGGACCACGCCGGATTCCAGGGTCGGCCGCACTGCGTGCAGAACCGCGGCGGAACTTTGATCGCCACAGGAATCTCGTCGGGCAACGCCTCAGTCGATGGTTCCGGGGCGAACGGCGGCCACGGATCGTCGGGCTCGTTGTCGGCCAAGGTGTCCGCGGGCGGATCGGGCAGCCGGGCGGCGGCGGGCTCGGAGGGCGGTGCGGGCGCGGGGGCCGGGCGGGGAAACCCCGGCTGGGCGGGGAGCGCGCCTGGGGCGGGCGAATCGGTCACGTCGGGCTCCGTCCGTCAGCGAACGCCCATCCGCGTTCGCAGTTCCTTGTGCTTCACGCCGGCCTGGATTGCCCGGATGAGCACGACGATCACGATGATCTTGACGATGATGCCCTGCGCCAGGGTCACGCCGCCCGATGCGACCGCGTCGATCAGGTGGACGGTGACAAACAGGACCAGGCCGACGATCGCCGCGGGCAGCGGGCTGCTTCGGGCCCAGAACGATAGCGCGGCGAAAATGGCGGCCAGCACGAGCATGACGGCCAGGATCGCGCCCGCCTGGGAACTGGCCGCCGGGTTGTTCTGGAGCAGCGCAAAGATGATAATCGCGCCGATGGTCTGTAGGATCGCGACGGCCGCGAGCGCGCCGACGGCTTTCTTCGATTCCTTCTTCAAGGTCTGATCCTGGAGCGCGACCCCGGCGTCAGTGGCCGCGAACTGCTCGCTGCCGACGACCCGCGGCGTCGCCGACAGGCCCGTGGGCAACGCCTTGCCGCAGGAGGCGCAAAACGCGGCGGCATCGGCGTTGGGCGCCGAACAATGTGGACAGGAAATGGCCATCGATGTCTCCCCATGTTGCGTGACGCAGCCGCTGCCTTCAAGGCACTCGTCCGGGAGGGGCGGCTGCAATGTGAGCACTTTACAGGACCGAGCCGGACACCGCAACAGCCTCAGTACATTTCCGCCGCCGTGCCGATGGCGCGGCGGTAGTAGTGGTATTTGGGGTATTTCGGGGACACCATATTCAACTCGGACCTGTAGTCCGATAATACCGCAGCTATGAATGCCCAATAGCGTATTCGTGGCAACTGTATTACGCGCGTAATACAGTTCCACGTGGAACATTGCGGAGAGGGCGGACTGAACGGGCTCCCACCCCTGCCTTCGGCCGGGCCTCCCCGGTTCGACTACGCTCACCGCAGCCCGCACGCGGGGGAGGGCTGAATCACGGCGTGGCGGTCCATTGGCGGATGATCGGGGCCAGTTCCTTGGCCACCCATTTGGGGCTGGTCCAGCCGGAGTGGCCGCCCACGTTGCCCTGTTTCATCATCGACGCGCTCCACTCGATCTGGCGGAGGTTGTCGAACGCCTCGCGCCGCGCCTCCGGGGCGCCCTCCGGCAGCTTGAAGCCCGATTGCCCGGCTGTCGCGCCCGGCACGCCATCGAAATTCCTTCCCAGCGTCGTCAGAGTTCGCAGGCCGACGTCCGTCGACGTGTAGCAGTTCAGCATCCGCCCGCCGCAGCCGATCATCGCCTCGCTCAGGTTGTAGGTCGGGCTGACGGCGGGCGCGAGCGTGACCAGGCCTGAGAGCGGCTTGCCCTTGCGCAGCCGAACGCCTTCGCCCATCGCGTCGGCGACGAAGACGGCGATCGCCCCGCCGCCCGAATGGCCGATGACGACGACCGGTTGGCCCGGGTGCCACTGCCGGTAGAGTTCGATGCGGGCGACAATCTCGCCAGCCTTCTTCCGCGACTTGTCGATGTGGAACGCATAGGCCCCGCCGCCGAGCCCGCCCCAGTTGTAGATTTCCATCGCCTGCGGCAGGCCGGCGTCCATCAGGCCGTTGCGGATGCCGCCGCTGTTCGGGCTGGGACCCTCGATGCCGGGGAGAATGAGGATCAGGCCGTGGTCCATGCGGGCCGGCGTGACGTACGGCTTGCCGTTGAGCTGGCACCCGCCGGCGAGCAGCGCGGCGACGGCAAGCCAGAGGACGCGATTCATCGGGCAGGTCATGGACACCTCGTCTGGTTCATCATATGGGCGATGTCGGCGGGTCGTCCAGCCAACGCGCTACGGTTGGCGCGAGGTGCTCGCGCACCCACGGCGCCGCGGCCCAGCCGATGTGGCCGCCCCAGTGGCCGGCTGCCCGCATCGACTTTGTCCATGCGATCTGCGTCAGTCGCGGGTCGCGGCAGTCGAAGCCGCACCGGCCTGCGGTGCGGAAGTTGCGGCCGTCGAAGTTGCCGCCCAGCAGCGTCAGCAGGTGAAGTTGCAGGTCCAGCGAGGAATGACACGTGACCAGCCCGCGCGTCACGCCGGCCAGCGCGGCCGTGAAATCGTGGTCAGGCCGGAACGGCGTGGCCAGCGCGATCACGCCTGTCAGCGGTTCGCCGGGGCCGAGGATCTCCGCCGCTTTGATCGCGACGGCTGCGCCGCCCGAATGCCCGACGATGATCACCGGCTTGCCCGGGTGCTCGCGGCGATAGCGGCGGATGCGCTCGATCAGCAGTTCAGTTCGCCACTGGAAGAACCGCCGGCTGAATGCCGCCGCTCCGCCCGGCCAGATGCCCGCCCAGTTGACGATGGTCACGGCGGCGTTGACCTCCCGCAACCCGCGTCGGACGCCCAGGGCATACATGCTCGGGCCCTCGATGCCTGGCAGGACGACGACCAGCCCGCGGGCCAATCGCTCCGGGCTGACAAATGGCTTTCGGTCGCGGCAGAGGAACGAGCCCAGCGCGGGAACGAGCACGAGCACCGGGTCCAGCGGAAGCTGGATCATGCGAGTGACGAGCGGCATGAGCGCGTCGCGCAGCCGGGCCACGGGTCAGTTGCCCTTCCCGCCGGCGGCAGGGGCGCCCTGGACGGCCGGTCCGATCGCGTTGAGCTTCGGGAGCTTGTCGAGCACTTGGCCGATCTGGTCGGCGGTGTCTTTGTCGCCGCCGGCTTCAGCGGCCTTGCGGCGCAACTCGGCCAGGGCGATGAAGTCCT
>JAQTVL010000395.1 GCA_028706835.1 Phycisphaerae bacterium
AGCTTATCGTCTGCATGAGTCTATGGCAACGAGGGGAGAGAGTCAAGAATAAAACGCTATAAAGCATTACTAAAACAAGATTTATAGACGATGTGATCCCTGGATGGAGTTCTGAGGGAGGCGTCAAATCTGACTCGCCTTGCCTATCGCTGAGCTGCCTAATAATGTCGCTTTGGCTATTGCTGCATGTCTGCATTGCCCAATAAATAGGCAGCCTGGCGATCATGTCAGCACCTGTTACTTGCACAACAAGCACTTAACTCTACACATATAAGTATAACTATCATCGTGTGATATGAAATATAACTGTAGATTCTACACGCCATTTAACCGCCCCTGGTACGCGGATTGCTCTATAGCCCATCGGTTCCTGAAGTGAACCCCGCCGTCAGGCGGGAATTCGATCCCGGGCGGCGGGAGCCGCGATCGGTGCTTTCCTTCGCAGGCGGGCACCCGATCCCCGTCGCCCCTTACTTAGACGACTGCCCCGACGGCCGCTGTCGCGGAGTGTCAGATGATGATGACCTTGGAACTGACAAGTTGGCTCTCCCCGCTGCTGGCCAACGGCGACGGGGCTGGCAACACCGCCTGGATGCTGACCAGTTCAGCCCTGGTGCTGCTGATGGTGCCGGGGCTGGCGCTCTTCTACGGCGGCATGGTCCGCCAGAAGAACGTGCTGACCACCATGATGCACAGCTTTGTGGCCATGGCCGTCATCGGCGTCCAGTGGATACTCGTCGGATACGCCATCGCGTTCGGGGCGGACCACTTCGGGCTGATCGGCTGGTCGAGCAAGTACCTCGGGCTGGTGGGCATCTCGCCGACGACGGAGTATCACCACGCGATCCCGGAACTGGTGTTCGTGATGTTCCAGGGCAAATTCGCGATCATCACGCCGGCGCTGATTTCCGGCGCGGTGGCTGAACGCATCAAGTTCTCCAGCTACGTGCTGTTCATCATCCTGTGGTCGACGCTCATCTACGATCCGCTGGCCCACTGGGTGTGGGCGGAGGGCGGGTGGCTTTTCAAGCTCGGGGTGCTAGACTTCGCCGGCGGGACGGTGGTTCATGTCTCAGCCGGCGTGTCGGCGGTCGCGCTGATCCTGCTGCTAGGCCGGCGGCGGGACTATCCCGACGGGGCGATCCTGCCCAACAACCTGGTGCTCACGCTCACGGGCGCGGGGCTGCTCTGGTTCGGGTGGTTCGGGTTCAATGCCGGCAGCGCGGTCGCCGTCACCGGCGAGCCGATCGCCGGGCCGACCGCCGGGCTTGCGTTCACGACCACGCAGACGGCGGCGGCCGCCGCGGCGCTGGTCTGGATCCTGCTGGAATGGCTGCACCGCAAGAAGCCGACGTCCCTGGGCATCGCCTCTGGGATCGTGGCCGGCCTGGTGGCGGTGACGCCCGCAGCCGGTTACGTGATTCCGGTCTGGGCAATGGTCATCGGCGCGGTGGCGTCGGTGCTGTGCTACGGGGCGGTGCAGATGAAGGCGAAGCTGAAATATGACGACTCGCTGGACGCCTTCGGAGTTCACGGCGTCGGCGGGGCGTGGGGCGCCTTAGCCACCGGCATCTTCTGCTCGGTCGGCGCGACCGGGCTGATCGGCGGCAGCGGGGCGCAGTTCCTCAGGCAACTTCTCGGCGTCTCGGTCGCCGCCGGCTTCGCGTTCGCCGGCACGCTGGTCATCGGGCTGGCGATCAAGTTGACCATAGGCCTGCGGGCGACCGAGCAGCAGGAGCGCGACGGGCTGGATATTACGATCCACGGGGAACACGGCTACCACTTGGAGGGCGTATGAAGCTGGTCGTCGCGATCATTCGGCCGGAGCGGCTGGACGCGGTGCGCGAGGCCCTGGAGTCGGTGCTCGACGAGGCGGGCAGCTATCGCCTGACGGTCCAGAAGGTGGAAGGCCACGGGCGCCAGCGCGGGCAGACGGAGTATTTTCGCGGCACGCCGGTGCAGAGCAAGCTGACGACGAAGGTGCAGGTGACGATCGGTCTGAACGACCGCTACGTCGAGCCGGCGATCACCGCGATCATCCGCGCGGCCCGAACCGAGGGCGGCGGGGCGGTCGGTGACGGCAAGATTTTCGTGCTGCCGCTGGAGGAGTGCGTCCGCATACGAACGGGAGAACGAGGCGGGTCGGCGATCTGAACGGCTCAGGTCGGGCCGATCCGCTTATGACACGACACCCGAGGGTGTCCTAACGCCGATAGCCAAGGAGGCTGACAAAATGGAACGATGCAACACGCCGAAGCAGGTGCTGGAACTGTGCAAGAAACGCGATGTGAAATTCATCGACCTGCGGTTCATGGACTTTCCGGGCCTGTGGCAGCACCTCACCGTCCCGGTGGATGAGCTGAGCGAAAGCAGCTTCGAGCACGGATTCGGGTTCGACGGCTCGAGCCTTCGCGGCTGGCAGGCGATCAACGAGTCGGACATGCTGATCCTCCCGGTGTCCGAGACGGCGATGATCGACCCGTTCATGCCGCTGACCACGCTGTCGATCCTCTGCGACGTGAAGGACCCCCGCACGCGCAAGGAGTACAGCCGCGACCCGCGGTCCATCGGCCGAAAGTGCGCCGAATACGTTCGCAAGACCGGCATCGGCGACACGGTGTATTTCGGGCCGGAACTTGAGTTCTTCATTTTCGACCGCGTCCGCTACGACCAGAACATCAACTCGGCGTTCTACTTCATCGATGCGGCTGAGGGCGTGTGGAACCGCGGCCTGGATGACCCGGAAAACAAGGGCCACAAGGTCCGCCAGAAGGAAGGATACTTCCCCGTCCCGCCGACCGACAGCGACCACGACCTGCGAAGCGAGATGGTGGCGATGCTCCAGGAGGCCGGCATTCGCGTCGAGGCCCACCACCACGAAGTGGCCACCGGCGGGCAGGCCGAGATCGACATGCGGTTCCAGGAACTGGTTCGCATGGCCGACTCGGTGATGATGTACAAATACATCGTCAAGGGCGTGGCGGCGCGTCACGGCAAGACCGTGACATTCATGCCCAAGCCGCTGTTCGGCGACAACGGGTCCGGCATGCACGTTCACACGTCGATCTGGAAGGCCGGCAAGAACATGTTCGCCGGCGGCGAATACGCGGGCCTGACCAAGGAGGGCCTCTGGGCGATCGGCGGAATCCTCCACCACGCCAAGAGCCTGTGCGCGTTCACCAACCCGACGACCAACAGCTACAAGCGGCTGGTCCCCGGCTACGAGGCGCCGGTGAACATGTGCTACAGCACGTCGAACCGATCCGCCGGCATCCGCATCCCGATGTATAGCGACCGCCCCGAGACCAAGCGCATCGAGTTCCGGGCCCCGGATTCGAGCTGCAACCCGTACCTCGCGTTCTCCGCGATCACCATGGCGATGATCGACGGCATCCAGAAGAAGATGGATCCGGGCAAGCCGATCGACAAGGACATCTACCACCTCGAGCCGGAGGACCTGGCCAAGATTCCGACCACCCCGTCCAGCCTGGAAGAGGCGCTCGACTGCCTGGAGAAGGATCACGATTGGCTGCTGGCGGGCGACGTATTCACGCCGGACGTGATTCACTACTGGATTCGCTACAAGATCGAGAACGAGGTGGACGCCATTCGCATGAGGCCGCACCCGTTCGAGTTCTGCATGTATTTCGACATGTGATCGACTATCTGTCCGACGCCTGTCGACATCGCGACCGGCCCGCTGCCCCGCGCAGCGGGCCGGTCTTCGTTCGTAGTGACGCCGTGAGGCGTTCCCCGGAATGCCCTTACGGGCACACTACGAACAAAGGCGTTCGCTTTCCTCCCCCAGCCCCCAGCCCCCAGCCCCCGATCCCTAAATTTCCAGCGTCTCGCCCTGCGTCAACACCTTCGCTGTGCCGCCGACGGTCGCGGCGAAACTGTCGGTGTCCGCCCGCGTGCCGACGATGTCGCCCCAGTGATAGGGCAGGGCGAGTTTCGGCCGGATGGCTGCGACCGCGCGGGCGGCGACGGCTGGGTCCATCGTGTAGGTCCCGCCGACGGGCAGCATCGCGACGTCGATCGGGCCCAGGCCGCTCATCTCCGGCGTCAGGTCCGTGTCGCCGGCGTAGTAGACCCGCTTGCCGTCCAGTTCGATGATCCAGCCCAGCCAGTTGTTGCCGCGGGGGTGGAACTTCTTGTCGATGTTGTAGGCTGCCACGCCGCGAACCCGGGCGGTCCCCACCTGCACCTGTTCGCCGGGCGCGACGGCCCGGCTGCCCGTCAGCCTGGCGCGGACATCCTCCGGCCCGAGCACCAACCCGCCGGGGGCGAGCACCTTGGCAATATCGTCGGGCGAGAAATGGTCGTAGTGACTATGGCTGATGAGCACCGCGTTGGCGTCCTTGGGCTCGGTCGCAATCTTCCACGGGTCGATGTAGAACACGACCTTGTCGGACGCGACGCGGAAACTGGCGTGGTTGAACCAGGTAACAGTAATCATTGCAGTCCTCCCGGTAGTGGCGTGACCGCCTGATTGTAGTCCGCTCGGCGGAAACTTCCAAGAGGACGTGCGGGGTCGGATGCGAAGAGGCAAGCGCAGGCCGGCGTTGGCGGCAGTCGCTTGCCTCTTCGCAATGCCGCATGGCACTGGTCCGCGGGTGCATCCCCGTTCATGCGGCCTTTCCGAGGCGGTGCTGACCGGCGGCGCGGCCTCGTGGGCGGCGAGTGTGGAATTCTTCGGCCCGGCCATCGTCGCTGAGGTAGGCGGCGCGGACGTGGAGG
>JAQTVL010000396.1 GCA_028706835.1 Phycisphaerae bacterium
AGGGCTGCCGACATCCGGAGCGCTCGGTGGTTTCGCCGCGAAGCGCCTCATCTGCTGCCCTGGAAGTTCTCATTGAAGACAACGCTCCGCACTCTGCTTGGGTTGCGGTGGGCGAGCATGCCCAGACTGACCGTGTATTGTCTGACCGCACGAAAGGCCGCTCAGTGATTACAGTTCCCCCTGACGCTATCCGGGTAGGCGGTGCGTGTTGAAGAAAGTCTGCTTCGTCTTCGGCACCCGGCCGGAAGCCATCAAGTTGGCCCCGGTCATCTTGCTGTGTAGGCAGCAGACGCAGCGGTTTCAGACGCGGGTCTGTGTCACCGGGCAACATCGCCAGATGCTCGACCAGATGCTCCGCGTCTTCGACATCCAGCCGGACGTGGACCTGAACCTGATGCGCCCCAACCAGACGCTGGCGAGCATCAGCGGCCAGACGCTCCAGGCGGTCAGCGAGTATCTGGCCGGTGAGAAGCCGGATTGGGTGCTGGTCCAGGGCGACACCACGACGGTCTGGGCGGCGGCCCTGGCGGCGTTCTTCAACGGCGTGTCCGTCGGGCACGTCGAGGCGGGGCTGCGAACCGGCGACAAGCGGCAACCGTTCCCCGAGGAGGTCAACCGCCGCATCGCCACGCAGGTGGCTGACCTGCACTTCGCCCCGACCGCCTGGGCCCGCGATAACCTGCTGGCCGAGGGAATCGACAAGTCGCGGGTGATCGTGACCGGCAACACGGTGATTGACGCCCTGCAATGGGTCCTGGCCCGCAACGCCCAGTGCCCGTACGAAGACGCCCTGGCTATCAGCCAATGGTGCGACGGTCAACTCGGCCGGGCGGACATGGTGTTGATCACCGGCCATCGGCGCGAGAGTTTCGGCAAGCCGTTCGAGGAGATGTGCCTTGCTATCGCCGAACTGGCCGGCCGACACCCGCAAATCCACTGGGTCTACCCGGTCCACCTGAACCCGAACGTCCAGGAACCGGTTCGCCGGATACTGGGCAATCTGGCGACCGTGCATCTGATCGATCCGCAGCCCTATGCGTCCTTCGTCTGGCTGATGAATCGCAGCCGGATGATCCTGACCGATTCGGGCGGTGTGCAGGAAGAGGCGCCCAGCCTCGGCAAGCCCGTGCTGGTTATGCGCAACACGACCGAACGGCCGGAGGGCGTCAAGGCCGGCGTTGTCAGGCTGGTGGGCAACGCCAAAGGCGAGATCATTCGACAGTGCGAGGAAGTGCTGGCCGCTCCGCCTGGTTCGCTACCGGTCGCCAGCCCCTACGGCGACGGCAAGGCAGCCGAGCGAATCCTTGACTCGATCCACGAATTCCGCGAGGACAGCCAACGATGAAGATCGCGATGGTAACCGCTGACTTCCTGCCCAACATCGGCGGGATCGCCTCGCACATCGCGGAGATATCCCAGGCGATGGCCAGGTTGGGCCACGAGGTCCGCGTTTGGTTCCACGACCACGAGCATCGCCCGCTGGTGCAGGTTCCCGGCGTGCTGACCGAGGAACTGACACCCGCGCCGGGCGGGTGGGGGCCGCCCGCCATCCGGTTGTCAAGGCAGTTGGCAAAGTCGCTGCGTGTGCGGCTGGCTGACTTTCGGCCCGACATACTGCACGTCCACACGCTCAGCCCCGTCAGCCTGAGCATGCGATGGCTGGGTCCGTCGCCAGCTTATCGCCGGGTCCTGACGAACCACTCTAGCGGTTATCTGAAGATGATGGACCGTTGGATTGACCGGCGTAAAGCGGTGTTCTATAACGCGGCCTTTGATGGACTGCTGGCACCCAGCCAGGAACTGCTGGGTAAATCTGCAATCCTAGGCTTGGGGACCGACCGGTCGCAGTATATCCCCAACGGGGTGGATCCGGATCGGTTTCAACCGGGCGATCGAGCGGCGGCGCGCGCGGCGTTGGGCGTGGCCCAGGACCGGGTGGTGCTGCTGTCTACGCGGCGATTCGTGGTCAAGAACGGCGTGCGTTACCTGGCGCTGGCTCTGGACGAGGTACGCCGGGCCGTGCCCAACGTGTTGTGCCTGTTCTGCGGCGACGCCTCCGACGCCGAGGAGATGTCCGAGGTCAAACGGATCGTGCGAGACCAAGGGCTCGACGGATGCGTTCGCCTTGAGGGAGCGATTGCCAATGATCGGATACCCCTCTACTTGGCGGCCGCCGACTTGGTCGTGCTGCCGTCGCTGGTGGAGGCGACGAGCATATCCGGGTTGGAGGCGATGGGTTGCGGTCGGGCGCTGGTGGGCACGCGGGTCGGCGGAATTCCGGCCCTGATCCGCGATGGCGAGACGGGGCTGTTGGTCGAGCCGCGCGATGAGCGAGCTCTGGCGGCGGGCCTCGTGCGGGCAATAACGGGTTGCGATCTGGAGGCGATGGGCCGGGCCTCGCGGCAACGGGTGCTGGACGAGTTCAGTTGGCCAGCGATCGCGCGGCAGACGTTGGGATTCTTCGACCGCCTGCGGGCGAAACCACCTGTCCGCGGGGCGCGCTGGTTCTGGTAGGGTAGGGCAGACGTGGCCACAATGGTAGCACAAGCGTACGTTCAGGCGTGGGCCGGCGACGCCGAGACGGAGATGGATCGCTCGTCCTCGCGGAACAACGTTGTCCTCGCGGCGATCATCGGCGGCGCCATCGCTCTGGGCTGCGGTGTGCCCGGATGGTACTGGTGGTGCGCCGGGATATGGACGCTGCTGTTCTTCCTCGCGGTGACGAACATGGCCTCGGCGATCGGTGCCGTGCTGGTGATCTACCCGTTGGGGCTGTGGATTCGCAACAGCGGCGCCGGCAGCGTCGTGCTGGCCGGATCCTCATCTATTGAACTGACGATTCTGGTCGTCGGTTGGATGATGCAATTGAGTCAGCGGCGGATGGCATTGCCGCGCGGCCGGGATATCACGGCCATGATCGTGTTCGTCGCCTGCGGCGTCGTAATGTTTCCGATAACGGGGTCGTTGCTGAACGGGTTTCTGGGGTTCCGCAGCATGGTTTGGCCGCTGATGTTCTACATCATCGTGCGCAGCGAGGTGTCGACCTTCCCTGCCTCGCTGCGGCGAATACTTCATTTTGTGGTGCTGTCGGTCGCGCTGGTGTCTGCGCTGAATCTGATGTGGTATTTCGACCGGTTGGGTGTGGCGGCGCTGGGGGCGGAGGGGACGCTGGCGCGGGAAGGTGGCGGTCGGGTGGTTTTTGGCATTATGTTCGACCGCATGAACAGCATTATTGGCGGGGGGCCAAGCAGCGCGGGGGTGTTCTGTGCGGCCGGGATGTTGCTGTGCGTCGGGTTAACCGTCAAGCCCCGGGTCGGTACGGTTCGGCGGCTCCTGCTCCTGTTGTGCGGGGTGATGTGCGCATACGCCGCGTTCCTGTCGTTGTCGCGCAGCGTCGTGGTGATGATCATGGTGGGGGCGTTACTGTATGTCATTTCCTCCGAGTTGTCGTACAGCATCAAGGCGGGCGGGCTCACGGTGGCGGGCGTCGTTGCTGCGACGATGGTCTTTGGCGAGTCGTTCGCCGGCATGTCACTCATCGACGCGATTGCCAGCAACGCCGTCATGTGGATATCCGCGCTACCGCGGGGCTTGGGTGCGATTGTGGGCGGTGGGCTGACGGCGCCCGGTGGGATGCTGGTGTATCAGCAGGCGGACAACCAGTACGTTGACGCCGGGTGGGTTACGATTTGGGCGCAGATGGGTTTGACGGGGCTGGTGTCCATTCTGGTCTGGGTGTGGGCCGTGTGTGCCAGCTATTTCCGAACCGTCCGGATGATCAAACGGCACGCGGCACCGATGACATGGCGGCATGAGGCTCAAGTGGCGGGCGTGGTCGCCATGGCGATGCTGCTCGGGTCGGCGCATACCGCGATCATCATGCGCTACGGCTCGGACGTGATCTTCATGGCGCTGGCTGGGGTGGCGGTGTCGGCCTGGCAGATTATCCAGCGGCACTCGGTCCAGGGGGATGTTCCCCAGGAGATGGCGACCGCATGAAGATTGCCTTGGTATCCATGTCGTTCGGGCGACACGGGCTGGGGGCGTCCGTTCGCGCCATCGGATTGGCCAAGTATTTTCAGCGGCTCGGCCACCAGGTGTTGGTCGTGACCGCCAGCGCCCCGGAGGACGCGCCCGCTGAGTTGCGGGCGAGCGTCCGGCTGAGCGTACCGTTTCGCCCGTTGATGGCCAGGCCAATGCTGTTAGCCCGGGCGGTCAACCGCGTGCTGGTTCTGCCGGAGCCGCAGCGGACCTGGTGCCGCGACGTGCGCCGGCCGCTGACCGAACTGCTGCGTCGAGAGGTCGTCGATGTGTTGCTGGTGACCAGCCCGCCGCACACCACCCAGTTGATCGGCATCGAGTGTGCCCGGTCGCTGGACATTCCATACTTTGCCGATCTCCGCGACGACTGGCTGACCAATCATCGCTACTGCTGGCATACGCCACTGCACAAGCTGATCGCCACCCGGGTGGAGCGGGCCATGGTCCGTGCCGCTGCCGGCGTGTTCCTCAACACCCCGATCGTGCGGGAGCGGTTCGCGGGGCGGTATCCACGGTTCGCGGCGAAACTGCACACGTTCACGAACGGCTATGACGAGGACGATTTCCAGGGCGGCGCGGATGGGTCGCTCCACGGGAGCGACCCGCGGCGTATCCTGGTGTATGCCGGCGGCGGCTATGGGACGTTCGCGGCCGAGCGGCTGGCGGTCCTGGTCGAGCAGATTCGCACCGCCGGCCT
>JAQTVL010000397.1 GCA_028706835.1 Phycisphaerae bacterium
ATCCCGGATTCCGTGCAGCGATGCCTCGACACGTCGCAGGCCGACGGGCGCCGCGAGCGATCGGCCGGCGGCGTCGGTGCGTATCCGGGGCGCCAGCAGAGATCGCATCAGCAGGCGAGGCGTCTGCGTGGTCTGCATGGTGGCGAAGATCGCCTCGAAGAGCACCGAGTAGTTGGCGCTGAGCGTCCGGTCGGCCACGAGCACGACCGCGGGATGGAGATCATGGGGCATTGGGCACACAAGAGACTGATCCGCAGATTTCGCAGATTACGCAGATTCAAAGAGAAGAGGATGAAATCCGGAAATCAGAGGTCGGAGAGGAAACGAAGACCTGTTGTTCTTTCTCTATTCTGACCTCTGACTTCTCAATCCTCCTTTGATCTGCGTAATCTGCGAAATCTGCGGATAGTCGTTTTGTTTCAGTTCTTCACGGCTCCCGCTTCCTTTTGGCGCCGTCGAGGATTCGCTGCACGGAATCCGGGATTTCGGATGTCGCAGGCCGGTCATCGGACCGGGGCGACGCTTGCTCCGCCCGCTTGCGGAGCATCTCCAGCACGTCGCCGCCGGCCTGCGGCAGCAGTTCGTTGCCCACGTTCTCCCTGCCGATGTTCTCCGGCGTGACCTCGGCCCCGTTGATTGGCGGCTGGTTGTACTTCGGGAACATGATTGCGGCGTGCGGACACAGCCGGGCGCAGGCGGGGCAATTGGTCTTGCAGCTTGCGGGCCTGGCGACGCGAACCTTCTCCTCATCGATCGAGTAGACGCCGAACAGGCAGAAGTTCGCGCACTTGCGGCAGTGCCGGCAGCGAGAGTAGTCGACGACGGGAAACCAGGGAACCCAGGAAGGAGGAATCTCGGATTGCGGATTGCGGATTGCGGATTGAAGAGAATCGCCGCTTGCCTCTTCGCCCTTTCCGTCAATCCGAAATCCGAAATCCAAAATCCGAAATGCTGTTAGAATTTCTTCCGCCGTCCCCGTCCGCATATTCAGCACCTTCACGCGCTCCCCCGCCAGCGGCGCCCCTGCCCAGTCGAACAGCCAGCGGACCGCGCGATCGAAGCACGCGAACACCGCAAGCGGCCCGGCGGCCCACTTCGCCAGCCGCTCGTCGCCGCGGGCGCATAGCCCGCACAGGTCATCAACGACCTCGACGCCGCCGGGGTGCGCCGACTCCAAGGCGGCCAGCACGGTATGCAGGACCGGCGCCGGGACAAGGTCGGTATGGGCACAACGACAGACTACAATGCTGGGCGACGACATCCGGTGAATATCCTTTCCGTAGACGGCCTCGGGAACCGTCCTTGCTTACGACGCGCGATTCCGACATTCTACTCCAGATCGGCTAGCCTTGTCAGAGGGGCGAAAACGAATCGGCGGGACGCGATGCTTAGTCGACCTGACCCGCGTGCCGACGTCCCGTGCGACGAAATGAGTCAAGACCCGAAATCGCGGCTAAGGGGGTTCTAGCCGCGGCTACGACACGCCGCCGGTTTGGTCGACCCAGAGTCGACTCGACCCGGCCGGGTCGCCTATAAACGATTGGCTGATGTTTGGCCGAGAGCTTCCGTAACCAATTATCCCACAAGATGTTACGGATACTGCTGGATACAGCGGCATACTGCGGCATACAGCGTGCCCGGCGGAGGGAGCATCGCGTGAGTCCATCGGGGCACGCAGCTAATTGTCGGGCAGTGCCACGCCCATCGCCCCGCCTGCCCTGCCTCGACGCGAGGACCGGCAAGTGCCTCTGGCAATTCCTGGCTGCCCCCGTCGACCGCCGCGTGCTCTGGGTTCGGCCACCCGACGAGCACCTAGCCAATCATCGGCGGAGTCGCGGTGTCAGCCGACGGCGTGGGCTACGCGGTGGCCGGCTACATGGCCGACAGCGGCATGCATGCGTATGCCTTCGACCCGAAGACTGGGGCGATCACGTGGGAGCGGCACGACGCGGGTAGCGGCGGGCCAGCGGGGCCAGGCCTGCTCCGCCGGGGGGCAGATGGCCATCGGCGCCGGGGGGCTGGTCGACGGCTCGGTCGTGCGCGTGGGGAAGTAACGCCGTGGCACGGGCGTCTCGCCCGTGAATTCATGGGCAGGATGCCCATGCCACGCGAAACGGGCTTTGAGCTCCGCGGCGAATGGTGTATCTTTTAGTCCATGGAAAAGTCGCTCGATAAGAAGCTGGCTGAGATTCACGCCGACCCCAACAGCAAGGCGTTCATCCTCGCCGACGCCAAGGATGCCGACATGGCCTTCGGCATTCGAGCCACCGGTCGGCCCGATGCGGCCCGCAGCCCCGAGCACGCCGACGGAGGGTACCGGTCCATCGAGGAGTACCGCGAGCAGATTCGCGCGAATGTCGCCCAGGGGCTCCTCGACATCATGCTCATGTCGGTGTCGAACAACGAAATCCTGACCATTAACGACCGGCTGTTCGACAACTCGGCTATCACCCCGGCTGTGCGGGCGAACGACACGACCGACATCCACTCGGCCCGCGGCAGCACCTATGGCAAGCAGCCGGCGCTGCCCTTCCGCACGGCGCTGCTGGACCACGCGCTGTGCGGGCGGCTGGCGTGCGAGGAGGGGGCCGCCGAGCGGCGCGGAGCCGACCTCGGACTCTACAGCATCACGTTCAACAACGATGTTCACCTGGACCAGCGAACACTGGAAGGGTACCGGCAATTCCGC
Source organism: Phycisphaerae bacterium (assembly GCA_028706835.1). Lineage (GTDB taxonomy): Bacteria > Planctomycetota > Phycisphaerae > JAJVII01 > JAJVII01 > STB-87. Next base: position 2,690 of record JAQTVL010000397.1, read on the forward strand.
GTCGAGGCGGAGTCGAAGGGCTTCCGACACTTCCTGGAGGTGTTCGATCCGAACGCGCCGATTACCCCGATTCCGGACGAACTGCTCGGCGGGTTCATCAACGACCAGATCGTTCGGACGCTGGCGGGCGTGGCATCGCCGGGCCGGCCGATCTTCCTGAAGATCGTCTATCACGGCCCGAAGTTCATGGAGGAGCTGACGAACTACGATCGGCATCTGGTGCCGGGAATCCTGGGCGGGGCGTCGGGCACGACGTATGACGCATTCAAACTGCTGGCGGAGGCGAAGGCTCACGGGGCGAAGGCGGCGTTGTTCGGCCGGAAGATCAACAACGCCGAGCACCAACTCAGCTTCATCCAGTTCCTGCGTTACATCGCCGACGGGCAGGCCTCGCCGGAAGAAGCAGTGAGGGCATACCACGGCGTGTTGCAGGGGCTGGGGCTCCGCCCGCAACGGACGCTGGAAGAGGACATGCAGTTGACCAACCCGGCGGTCAGTTACTCAGGGTCGACGCGGGTGACGAGTTTCTCGCCCGCGAAGAAAACTGCGAAGAGGCAAGCGACAGCCGCGCCGGCTTCTTCCTCCGTCCCCTCGGGGCAAGGGTCGGGGAGAGGGGACAGCGCACCCAAGGACGCGAAGTTCCCGACCAAGCCGGACGGCAGCCCGGACTTCTCGAAGATGTCCTCGCAGCAGCGCGTGGAGTATCACCGCCAGCGGCTGGGGATGGCCTAATACACTTCGTCGATCTTGATCGGTTTCTGCGGACCCGACGGCCGGGTGGTTGCCATGTTCGGCGCGGTCGCGGCGACGCCGGGGGTCTTGCCCGCAGCCACCTGGCCCAGCCATGCATAGAGCTTCTCGCGCTGAACCCCGCCGAACAGCCAGGTGTGGCCCTGGCCGGTCACGTAGTGGATGGTCAGCGGCACGCCGGCCTGACGGTAACTGTCCTCGCCGGCGACCCAGATGCGGGCCCCGCCGTCCTGATCGCCAACCAGCACGAAGAACGGGCAACCCTTCACGCCGGGCTTAGCCGACGGCGGCAGCGTGGCGACTCGGCCGGTCGCGCCGACCGGCACGACCGGGTAGGCAGCGTCCAGCACGAGCCCGCCATACTTGTCCGGCGACTCGTACCACAGCAGCAGGGCGATCTGTCCGCCGGCGCTGTAGCCAAAGAGGATCGGCTTCTTCGCATCGATGCCCGCCACCTTGCCCGCGTCCTCGATCGTCCGCGCCAACTTCTCGCCGTCCGCCGAGTTCCAGCCGGTCCAGTCCTTCGCGGTGAGGACCAGCAGCGCGAAGTTGCACTTGAGCAGCGCCGGCGCCAGCGGCTCGACCGTCTTGTTCATTGATCCGCCCGAGGGGTGCAGCCAGACGATCAGGCGATTGGGCTTCTCAGCCGTCGCGGTCGGGCTCATGCGCAGCCGCCAGCGCAGCCCGGACTCCGGCTTGCCCTCGACCGTCTTCACGCCTTCGATGTCATCGCCCTTCTCGTACAGCCCGTCGGCCCGGTCCGCGTCGGCCTTGGCGATCTTGTCCAGCATCGCCTTGAACTTCGGGTTCTCGCGGAGCGACGCAAGGTCGTCATCCACGCGGGCGTGGGCGGTATCCGTGTAGCCGGTGTCGATCGCCTTGGCCAGCGCCGCCAGTGCCTCGTCCGCCTTGCCCAGCCTGGCCAGGCAGCACGCAAGGTTGTAGTGATTGATGTTCACCTGCGGCGCCAGGTCGATCATCTTGCGGCAGATGTCCGCGCCAGCCGCGAAATCCTTCTTCTCGAGCAGGCCGGCCAGTTCCTTCTGGAACGATGCGTAGAGCGTGGCCTTCTGCTGAAGCGAAAGCTGGGGCGGGGACGCGGGCCGGGAAGTCTGGGCAAACAACGTGGCCGCTCCGCAGAGAACGACCAACGACGCAAGAGCGATGATTCGGCGCATAATGTCCCTTTCGGTAAGACAAGAGCAGAACGCTGGAAAGCAACGATCATTTCAGGAGAGAATACGCCGAGAACGTGCGCGGGGAAAGTCGAAAGCGGGAGTGTCCGGCAGCGACAG
>JAQTVL010000398.1 GCA_028706835.1 Phycisphaerae bacterium
CACGTGGTACCTCGTCCCGCCCGGCGCCGACACGCCGGCCAAGATGGACACGTTCAAAGCGGACATGCGCGAGCTGGAAACGGCGATGGAAAAGGTTCTCGCCGGCCTGACGGCGCTGGAGCAGAAGGTCCGCGCCGGCGAGATGAAGGCCGGCGAGTTCGGGCCGGCGCTGAAGAAGATCACCGATTATTGAGCGACGCGCAGCCCCGCCCGCCTGGAATCTAATGGTCATTAAATGCTATTTACTGCTATAATCTGTTATCGGAGGGGTGGACCGAAGGAGCGATTCCAATGAACATTTCGTTGACGAAGGAACTTGAGTCGATGATTCACGAGGCGGTTGACGGTGGGCGATATCACACCGCCAGCGAGGTGATCCGCGACGCCCTGCGATTGTTCCAGGAGCAAGAGCAACTCCGCAGGATTCGCTTGCAGGAACTCCGCAAGGAGATTGCCGTCGGGTTGAAGGACGTCGAGGAAGGTCGCGTGAAGCCGCTGGATTTTGCTGAACTCAAGGCGAAGATCCGGTCCCGGCGAAGGAAGCGTGCCTGATGGGCGTGTACACCATGACGGACGTTGCCGAAGTCGACCTGGTGGAAGCCGGCGTCTACATTGCGCGGGACAACCCGTCGGCGGCTGACAGATTCGTCGATCAACTTGAGCATGTATGCCAGATGCTGGCTGACAATCCGTCCGCGGGTCGGCGCCGGGACGAACTTGGACTGGGCCTCCGCAGTTTTCCGTGCGGCAGTTTCGTGGTGTTCTACCGGCAGCGAAAGAATGAAATCCTTGTTGTCCGGGTTGTGCATGGTGCGAGGAACCTGACCAGCCTGTTCTGACCGGCGGTGGCGGGAAAGGGCCATATCGCATGCCGGCATTGTATTGCGGTCGCCTCGCAGGCCACAAGAGTAAACATGCCCCACGGACCCAATCGGTCCCTCGATCAATAGCCGGATGAGTCGCGGGGGGAACAGGGATACTGCTGGAAGCCGGTGCGTAGGAACGAACAGAATGGGCCACTGTCCCCAATAAAGGCTAATCGCAGAGACGCATAGTTGGACGCTGATGGTTTCGAGTCGGCAGCGACTGAGTTCATTAAGGCATTGAACCCGCAGAGTGGGCGGCGGCGGGGTGGCGTCGCGCGGCGGGCATCGACGCGAAGGCGGTTCCCACGCTGCCGTCGCCCTCTTCGAGGGCTACCCTGATTCGGGGCGGCGGTACCCCAGGTTTGCTGCGCTCGCCTGGGGCTACATGCCGACGCCCCGTTCCGGGGCTTAAGACGAATACGGCGGTTCCAACCGTCGCCCACATGGCCGGGCTTACCAGGCAGAACACGGCACTCGTGGCTCGCGCGTATGCTTCCCTGCGATGAACCCACAAGAAGACGGATTGGCGAGCATACCGCCAAATCTTGCCGCAACCCGTCAACACCGCGACCCTAACAATTACTTGACAAGTCAAGAAGCTGTGCTATCAATTCAGGTTGGCTTGCTCGGCGGCGGTTGGAACTGTGGGACCGGCCGGGGGCGAGCTGTTGGCTGGGGGATGAATTTTGGGCGGGCAGGACGCTTGTGTGCGCGCGTTAGATGAAATCTTCTGGATGTATCGGCAAAATAAGCACTTCCAGAAGATTTCAAGACGGAGGATGAAATCTTGTGAAATATTGGCGTAACACTTTGTCATACATAAACTTCCAGAAGATTTCATCCGTGCGGGGATCCGATCCATCGGCCCCATTCGACCACTTCGGCATGCTCAGGGCAGGCAGGGTCAGGACAGGCGGGGCGGCTGGGGTCGATTAACGGTGAAACCTTGGAACCTTGCTCGCAAGCATCGATTTTACAAGCACTTAGCAAGGTTACAGAAGAGTCTTAAGTAACCTTGCTGCGACATTGCCGTAACACGTTGCCATACATGGGCTTACGCAAGATTTCATCCGTGCCCGGACTGGACCCATTCGACCCTTCGGCATGCTCGGGGCAGGCAAGCTCAGGGAGGGCGGAGCGGGTCCGGCCGGTGGCTGGTTGGGCCGTTTGGGCTGGTTCGGCAAGTCATAGTGAGGGCATCGTGTCCCCGAATTAAACGGGGGGGCCGGCCGGCATGTGACGGGCCGGCCGGGGGTTGCCGCGGAAATTCATAGTTAGTGAGTGCTATTGTTCCACGTGGAACATTGCCGGGGGATCCCCTCTCCCTTACTCCCTCCCCCCGAGGGGAGGGAAATCGGAGTCATGTTCCACGTGGAACATCGCGGGCCGGGGGGCTGAACGGACCCCCACCGCGGCGGAAGCCGCACCTCCCCCGCTGCGCGGGAGAGGAGTGATACGAAGATTGTCCCACGTGGAACATCGCTCGGGAAAGCCTCTCCGTTACTCCCTCCACGGGGAAGGAAACAAGAGGTCACTTCACGCGCAGTTGGCGGATGAATTCCAGCACGAAGACGATCGTCGAGATCGACACCCACAGCACCACGACCGTGGCGAAGACGTGGATCAATGCCCGGCCGCTGATCAGCTTGTCTTCCATGGCGGTGACGAGCTGGTCTTTGGCCAGCGTGAGCATGGCGAGCATGACGGCGGCGATGGTGATCCAGATGATGATCGAGTGGACGGCGCTGTAGATGTAGAGCCCTCGGCCGATGTCCTTGAAAGCCTGTTTCCCGTTCTCGGACTTGTAAATGTTCGTCCGGCCGCCGAGGCGGACCAGGTCGCTCACTCGATCCGGCTGCGACTTGGCGACGGCGATCTCCTGGCGGGTCGGCGCTGTATCGCCGACGGCCCGGGCCTCGGCGCCCCGCAGTTCGATCAGGTAGAGCACCTTGCGTTTGTCATATCGCTCGACGTGCCCGTTGCGGGCGTCGCCGCCGATGACGACGTACATCGCCAGGAAGACCATGAAATTGGCCAGCCCGATCAGGATGATCCAGACGCAAATGCGGGTCTTGCGGTCCATGAGAATCAGTTGTCAGTTGTCAGTGGTCAGTGGTCAGCGGTCAGCGGGCTCTTGCCTTTACTGACCACTGAGCACTGGCCACTGACCACTGCCTCTAAGTTCCGATCACGCCCTCGATCGGCGAACTGGCGGTCGCGTAAAGCTTCCGGGGAATCCGGCCTGCCAGATAGGCCAGCCGGCCTGCCTCGCAGGCGTGCCGCATCGCGGCGGCCATGCGGATCGGATCCTTCGCGCCGGCGATCCCGGTGTTCAGCAGCACGCCGGCGGCGCCGAGTTCCATGGCGACGGCCACGTCGCTGGCGGTGCCCACGCCGGCGTCGACGATCACCGGCACGGTCAGTTCCCCGAGGATGATGCGGATATTGCTCGGGTTGAGCACGCCCTGGCCTGAGCCGATCGGCGAGCCGGCGGGCATGACGCTGGTCGCCCCGGCGTCCTGCAATCGGCGGGCCATCACCGGGTCGTCACTGGTGTAGGCGAGCACGGTAAAGCCTTCCTTGACGAGCGTCTCGGTGGCCGCCAGCGAACCGAGAGGGTCGGGCAGGAGCGTCTTCTTGTCGCCGAGGACTTCGAGTTTCACCCAGTTCACGCCGAGCAACTCGCGCCCCAGGCGGGCGGTGCGAATGGCATCGTCCGGGTTGTAGCACCCGGCGGTGTTGGGCAGCAGGATGTATTTCTTCGGGTCGAGGTAGTCGAGGATCGACTCCTTGCCGCGGTCCTGGAGGTTCTCCCGCCGGATCGCGACGGTCACGATCTGGCAGCCCGAGGCCTCCAAGGCCTGGGCCATTTGCGGATAGTTGGCGTACTTCCCCGTGCCGACGAACAGCCGGCTGGTCAGTTGCCACGGCCCGAGTTTGAGCGTGTCATCATTGCTGGGTGTCATTTCAGATCAGCCGCCTCCGACGAGTGTTACGACTTCCAGGCTGTCGCCGTCGCGCAGGCGGACTTTGGAGAAGTCCTGGCGGGGCACCACCTGTCCGTTCAGTTCGACCGCCACCCGGACATGCTCGATCTTGTCGTGGGCCAACAGCTCGGCGATGGTCATCCCGTCGCGGAGTTCCTTGTCCCGGCCGTTCACGATCGTCCTCATGTCCGTGGTCCTCTCGGCGGTTCATTATAGTTATTCCCGCGTCGCGGGCAATGTCCCGGCGAGGCAAGCTTTCAGCGATCGGCGGTCAGCGGTCAGCCGGAGGCGGGCTGTTGCCCAAAGCTGATCGCGGGTTTTTCTGTTGAAATCGCCGGGGGCAATCATTAGATTTCGTTCAGGTATGCACCGGTCGCTGTTGGGCCGGCGCGCCTGCGAACCTCAAACCTCTCAGGATCAAACGCGGTGTCAGCCTTGAAACCAGTGCGGGCAATGACAGTCGGGGCGCTCAGCCTGGCAGCCGCCGTCGCGCTGCTGGCGGGATGCCAGGACCCCCAGCCGAGCAAGCAGGAATTGGTGAACAAGGGCAACTGGTATTACTGGCGTGCGGAGTACGTCGAGGCGATCGGCCCGTACACCAAGGCCGCCGACCGCGACCCGGCGGACGCCGAGGTGCTCTACAAGATCGGGCAATGCCACTTCAACCTGCACAACTACCGCGAGTCGATCAAGTGGTATCGCCAGGCGCTCAAGAGCTTCCCGGGCCACGCGGGCGCCGCGGCCGGGCTGGAAGAGGCCCAGCGCCGCCTGCCGAGCCTGGCGCCGCCTCCGCCGCCCGAGACCGGGCCGGAGCCGGCGGCCACGACGCCGAGCCCGCGCGTCACCGCGGAGAGCTACATCAATATCGCCAG
>JAQTVL010000399.1 GCA_028706835.1 Phycisphaerae bacterium
GGCGGAAAAGAGGAAGTCATCGGCCAGGGCGACCAGGCCCGCGGGCTGGCCCACCTGTTCAACGACAAGGGCGGCGTGGTCGTTTTCCCGCGGAATTTCTGGCAGCAGTTCCCCAAGGCGGTCGAGGTGTTCGCCGACGGCACGTTCCGGCTGGCGTTGTGGCCGAAGGAAGCCGTTGTCCCGCAGTACCTCGAAGACGCCAGCGGCAAGGGCCACGAGGTGATGCTGCACTTCTACACGCTCAAGGGCAAGAAGGTCTACGCGGTCGACGACGCCGGCCGGACCTGGCCGCACGTTTTCGCTGACTGCTGGGATTCCCGCGTGCTGCCGCGTCCGACGCTCGAGCACATCTGCGCCACCGGCGCCCTGACCGACCTCGGCCCAGAGAGCGTGCCGGTGAGCGGCTTCGAGGATTACGCCCTCGACGTGAACAACCGGCGGATGCTGATGACCGACAAGTACCTCGGCAACGGCTTCGGCTGGAACCCGTTCGGCGAGCGGTGGCTGTCGCACGGCGGCCACTCGATGCGCGGCGCCCGCCAGCCGATCAAGGAAGACCACCAGTTGTTCAGTTGGTACTACACCGGCGGCCGAGGGTGGCTGGAGCTGGGCAACAACCGCAGCCGGCTGTTCCGCGATGTGCGAAGCTTCCGCATCGACGACCAGGACCCGTTCGGGTTCGCCGACCGCAAGGCCTTCGCCGGCGCCAACCGCCAGGAGGACTACTGCAATCGTCCGCAGCCGAAGGACGAGGAGATCGCCAAGTACTCGCAGGGCCGCTGGCCGCGCAGCACCTGGTGGCTGCCGAACCCCGCGCACATCACCATGGATCTCGTCTACGACCGCTACCTGCTGTTCGGCGATCAGCGGGCGTTCGAGGATCTGCCGGTGATCGCCGCCAACGGCGGCACCCAGATCGCCGAGGCTGCTTACGTTCACCGCGAGACCGGCTGGGGCTTCCGGGCCCTGGACCGCTACTGCGAACTGACCGGCGACCCGAAAGCCAAGGCGCTACAGCAGCGGGCGATCAAGACGCACTCGGCGCTGATCGGCAAGACGCCGCTGGTCTGCGCCGGCGAGGCGGCCGGCGGCGGAGTCAACTGGTGGTTCACCCAGGTCTACAGCCGCGGCGTGTCGATGACCGCGTTGCACGGCGGCGACCCGACGGCGCTGGAACTCTGCAAGACGCTGGCGGTTGGCAAGGAGAGCAAAGCCGACTACTTCTGCATGCTGTTCGCGGTGCTGTATCACCTGACCGGCGAGGAGCAGTACAAGGACGCCGTGATGAAGGCCACCAACGGCGGCAAGAGCCTGCTGAAGGTCTACACCGACGGCGACTTCCCGGCCACCGCGCATTGGCTGCTGAACCAGCCACCGAAGGGAAAATGAACAGAAACGTCCTGGCCGCCGTGGGGGTCGTCGCCCTCGTGGCCATCAGCCTGCCGAGCGTGCTGGTGCTCAAGCATTGGCGGAGCCACCGCCGGGCCGCCAACGCGCCGCCGGCGCCCGTCGCGGCGACCCAGCCTGCCACGGTCCTCGGCGGCGGGCCTCGCGGCGACGCCATGCTGCACCCGGTGCAGGTGGCCGGGCGGTTCGGCTACATCAACGGCGACGGCGAGATCGTGATCAAGCCGCAGTTCTCGAAGGCCCGCCCGTTCGTGGGGCGCTGGGCGGCTGCCTGCGAGGGGGGCAGATGGGGCGTGATCGATCAGACCGGCGAGTGGGTTATCCCGCCGCGGTTTGGCGCTCCGAAAGAGTTCTACGACGGGCGAGCCCCCATCCGCGGCCTCGGCGTCGGCGGCACGCAGAGCGACTACCTCACTCCCAGCGGTGAACTTCCCAGCCGCATCCGATTCTCCGACTGCCGCCGGTACAGCGGCGGGTTCGGGCCGGCCCAGGTGAACGGCCGGTGGGGGTTTGTCGACTCCCGCGGCGAGTTTGCGATCGAGCCGGCCTACCAGGACGTCCGCGGGTTCAGCGAAGGCCTGGCGGCGGTCTGGGTCGGCGGCCGGATGGGCTATGTCGACGGCAAAGGCGTCGTTGTCATTCCGCCGCAATTCGACCTGCCCGCCGAGGAGGCAGCCCCGTGCGACTTCTCGCAGGGCTTGGCGGCCGTCCGCATTGACGGCAAGTGGGGCTACATCGATCGCGCCGGCAAGGTCGCCATCGCGGCGACGTTCGAGGGCGCCCGGCCGTTCTCGGAGAACCTGGCCGCCGTCCGGGTGGCGGGGAAGTGGGGGTTCATCGACCGCCAGGGCGCGACGGTGATCGCGCCCGCCTACAGCGACGTCGATCCGCCGGCCGCCGAGGACGAGCCTTACACCGGCGGGTTCCGCGGCGGCCTGGCGGCTGTCGCCGATTCAACCGGTCGGTGGGGCTACGTCGACGCGCTGGGCAAGGTGGTTGTGCCGATGGGGTACGTCCGGGCCTACTCGTTTCGTGGCCCGCTGGCCCAGGTGATCACCGCCGCCGGCGCGGGCTACATCGACAAGGCCGGCCGGGTGGTTTTCAAACCGTCGCGATAGCAGCGGACTCCAGTTTCCCTCCCCTTGGGGGGAGGGAGTAAGGGAGAGGGGTTCCGAAGGCAATGTTCCCTGTCGCGAGCTTCGCCTGCAACCCAAACAAGCATCAGGAATTAGGCATCAGGCGTCGCAGAAATCTTTGCAGAATTCAAAGACTTTCGGAGTCAGTGGTACGTGGAACATTGCCCGCCCGAGTCGCGACCCCCGCTTCCGGTCTATTTGCCGACCGAGTAATTGACTGGACACCCGTCTTTCAACGCGATTGACAGTTCGAGGAAGTTTCCCGTTGGATTTCCAAAAGGCGCATGTCAACAGAACGCAGCTTGTTGTCTCTGACGATTCGCCACCATCCGATCACAAGCTCGGATATCAGGATTATCAAGATGAACGCCAGATACGCCAGGAAGCCAACCGATCTAGCCTTGGATGCCTGCCACCAGATGGCCAAACCCAAGGCAGCGAGAGAAGCCGCCAGAATCACATAGAGACGAAGGACGATAGGCCTCTTCAGAAAATAGGCTTCCAGAACTGCAATCGCCTCAAGGTAGACGCGTGCTTTTGGGGCAAGCTGCCCATCCTGCATGTCTTCCAGTGCACGATTCCTACTGGCGTCGATGGCTTCCCTCAACTGCCTATTGACATAAATGGCTCCCGGTATCGAAGCCGCACTGTAAACCGTGAAAATGATCCCGTACGCGAATGGGTTTCTTGAGGCAAACAACAACGCAGTCAAGAACCCCGCGAAACCCAATATGATAACAGTCTCGCCCATGCTGGAAGGCGGAACGTACGCACCGGCATCCAGCCATGTGAAAAGAAATTCCAATTCGCGTTGAACCGCCCAAATCCAAAGAAGAACCAGACATCCGGTAAAGAAGAGTAGGCCGAGATAAGCATAATCCATGACATCTAGGCCGAGAGAACGTATTCTTTGATACTCCGACACGAGTAGGTACGTACCCACAGATAGACCAATGAGTCTTATCCCCCGCCCAACGGTTGTCGTGAGCTCTTTGCTCTTTTCGCGTAAGTAGCCAGGTTCATAGGTCATAGAACCTTCCTCTTCTCTTGGGAAATAATGGGCAGTCACCATTTGTCGGTTCATCCCAGGCAAGCATAGTCATCGCCCCCCCCTCGTTCCTCATGGCCCGTCCGTCTGCTCCGGCGCCGTTGTCGGCGCCTTCGCCACCAACGCCTGGTAGACCGCCGGGTTCGACAGGATCTCCACCGCCTTCGCCAACTGCCGGTCAGCCTTCACCAACTGGTCGGCCCATTCGTCCGGTGTTGTCGTCCGCGGCAGGGCAGAGTGACTCGTCGCTTCCGGCCGGGTCGTCGGTGCGGGATGGGCCTGCGGCGTAGGCCATTCCAGCTCGCGGCGGCAGCGGTAAAGCAGTTGCGATTCCGACGGCGACAGCTCGACCGCCACGGTCGGCTTGATCCCGCCGCGGTGCGGCTTGTTCGATGCTCGTGGCGGAAAAGTCGGCGTGGCGGCCGGCTTGCGGAAGTCCGCCGGCGGCTCCGTCCGGTCGAACGCATAGCCGTTCGGCAGATACAGATAGGCGACCGTCAGCTTGAGCAACGCCTGCCGGCCGTCGCCCATCGGGATCGGCAACATCTCCTGCATCCGGCCCTTGCCGAACGTCCGCTCGCCCACCAGCACCGCCCGGCCGTTCACCGCCAGTGAGCCCGCGACGATCTCGCTAGCCGACGCCGTCTGCCCGTTCACCAGCACCACGATCGGCCATTGCACCACCGCGCCGGGCGAACTGGCCCGGTGGACCTGCTGGCCGTGCGCGCTGCGCTCCTCGACGATGACGCCCTCGGCCACGAACTGCTCGACCATCTTGAACGCCTGGGTGAACGTGCCGCCGGGGTTGCCGCGGAGGTCGAGCACCAGCGCCGTGGCGCCTCGGTTCATCATCTCGTTCATCGCGTGCAGAAACAGCCCGAACGTGCTGCCCTGCTGGTTCTCGACGAACTCCGTGACGCGGACGTACCCGATCGCCGGCGCCCCCGGCGTCGGCGGCAGCATGTATTCCCAGCCGCCCTGGTTGTTCGGGCGGAGGCCTTTCACCGGGTTGCGGACGATCTGTGTGCGGGAAATCGTGAAGGGCGGCAGCGGCCCCGTGCCGGGCCGATGCACCGTCAGGGCGACCTCGCTGCCCGCCTGGCCCCGGATCAGCCGGGC
>JAQTVL010000400.1 GCA_028706835.1 Phycisphaerae bacterium
CCCCTTCCGCGGTGTTGTCGATGGTGACGTCATTGAGGATCAGCAGCGGCGAGTAGGTCGATCCGTGCGGGCCGCGCACGGTGGTCGAGTCCGACCCGTGGCAACTGGTGCAGTAGAGCCGATCGGTGGTCCGTCGCGGCGAGATGAGGCTGGGAACCGTCGTCAGGTTCTTGCCCACGGCGGCGACCGGGTGGAAGCCGAGGTTGGACGGGCTGAACCGGTTGGCGATGTTCGGCTCGGAGATGACGCGGTTGACGACCGGGGTAGCCGGGTTCCGCGATGCGTGGCACTTGTAGCACACCTCGTACTCGTAGGTGGCCGTGGCCACGGTCGCCCCGCCCTGCTGCACGCCGGACACGCCCTTCATCTGGGGCGGGACGAGCGGCGCGGTGGCGGCTGGGATGGCGGCCGCCTGGTGCGGGTTGTGACAATCGCCGCACTTGACGTGCATGGTCATCGTCGCGGGATTCTCATTGGGGCTATGGGTGGCGGGCTGCTCAACGGAATGGCGATAGACCTTGAGGAACTCGCTGGAGACGTTCTTGGCGATCGTGCCGTTGTGGCAGGCGTAGCAGTTGTCTTCCTCGGCGACCGAATAGAGCAGCCACTCCCGGCCGCCGGCGCTGTGGGGACGGTGGCAGGCTTCACACGCCAGGTCTCGCACCGACCCCGCCGTCGTCAGCCGCTGCCACCGGCCTCCGCCGCCCGATCCGATCGACGCGGAGGAGTTGGCGTGCCCGCTGGTGCTCCAGTTGGCCAGGTTATGGCAGGACTTGCACATCTGCGATTGCGTGTTGTCCATGGTCAGGAAGTAGCCGTGGCTGTTGTCGTGCGGATCGTGGCAGGTGGTACACTGAACGCGATTCTCGCGGTCGCGGTGCAGGGCGGCCGGCAGAGAACTCGGATCGTTCAATTGCCCGTTCTTCAAGGCCAAGGCCGAGTCATAGACGAAGGAAATGGGGTGGTCGTCGCGCAGGTCCGTGCCAAGATAGCCCGCGGCGCTGGGGCTCAGGGCCAGCGAGCCGCCCGTCTGGTTGCGCGGGTTGTAGGTCTGGCCCAGGGCGATCGTGCCGTCATGGCAGCTCAGGCACAGCCGCGACGACCCGGTCGGCTGCGGCACCTCGGCGGTCAGCGTCGGGCTGGAATAGACCTGGTAGTAAGCGCCGCTGTCGAAGCGATTCCACAGCGGGGCGATCGGATTGGAGGCGTGCGACGTGTGGCACGGCGAGCACACGTTGCCCGCGCCGACGATCCGAATCGGGCCCGGACCGCTCGCCGTCAGGTTGTGCTTGCTCGTGACGATGCTGGTCATCTGGCCGAGCGATGACGACGCCCACAGCAGCACGGGCAGCAGGGGCAGCACGGGCAGCCAGGCAGCCAGGCGAGCGACTTCAACGATCCGGTTGGGTTTTCGGTTCATCGTCCTTGCCCATGTATTCAAAGACCTCGACGCGAGCGGCGTAGAAATCGCACACATACAACATCTTACCACGGATAGCCAGGCCGGCGGGCATGTCCACGGCCCCGACCCCGGAGCCGCGTTCCGCGAAGGACAGCAGAAAATCCCCTTGGCGATCGAACACCTGCAACGTGCCGAGGGTGGAATCAGCCAGGTAAATGTGCCCGTCGGCGTCAACCGCCACGCCCTTGGGGGTCGCCATGTGCCCGGTGGCGTCGCCGACGCGCCCGAACCCGGAAATGAACTTGCCGTCGCGATCGAATATCTGCACCCGGCAGTTGAGCGAGTCGCTGACGAAGACCTGGCCCTCAGCCGTGACGAACAGGTGGGTCGGGCCGTTGAATTGCGCCGGGCCGGCGCCGGGCGACCCGAACCGCCGCAGCAGCGCCCCGGACCAATCGAACACGCATACTTCGCCGGCCACGGTGTCGGCCACATACAACTCGCGGCGGACCGGATCGGCCGCCATGCCCGTCGGCCGGCCGAATCCGCCGGGCTTGTCGATCGTCTGGACCAGCTTGCCTTTGGCGTTGAGAAGGAAGACCTTGTTGAGCTTGCTGTCCGAGATGGCCAGCAGGTCGCCGCACACGGCCACGCCGACGGGCGAGACCAGGAACTGCCCCTTGCGCACCCGATCGATGAAGCTGAACTTGCCCTTCCGCAGGTCGATGACGTGGACGCCCTGGAGCCCCTGGTCGGCTACATACAGCAGGTCGTTCGCGTCGGCCGCGATGCCCACAGGCTGCTGGAGCCTCTGCCGCGACCGGCCGGCCAGCAGCCCCAGGAATTCCGCGAACGACGGCTTGCGTTTGAAGTCCTCGCTGCTGGAGATGACCTGGCGCAGATAGATTCGGGGCGGGGCCGGCGGAAGAGGCCAGATTCGCAGAATCTGCGGCGGGGGCGGAGGCGAACCGCACCCGGCGAGCACGGCCAGCGCCGCCGCCAGCAGCAGGGGGCGCCGCACCCGGGCGATTGACGTCGTAGGCTCCGGTCCGTTGGTCGCCATGCCGCCTGACCTCCTGTCAGAACCTGCGCGAGAGCTTGAAGAATACCGACTGCTCGTTGCCGGTCGTGGCTTCCCGAGTATAGAGGCTGTCCTTGGCTTCGAGCGAGAATTCCAGTTGGCGATAGCGCCACATCAGGCGGGCGGTCAGCCTGGCCAGCGAGTCTTTCTGTTGCCCGTCGTTCTTGTTGAATTCGCCGCCGATGTCCAGGGTGGTCCGCTGGTTCAGCCGCATGTTCAGGCGGGCGAACAACGCCTCGGAGTTCAGGAAGTCCCTTCCGGGGAGGATTCCGAACGCCTGGGGGTTCTGGTAGACCAGCCTGCTCACGCTCGCCCCGAGGCTCAGGTCGGTGTTGGGGTCGAGGCGGCGGTTGTAGCCGACCCGGCCGCGATTGGCACGCGTGGGCGGAGACAGGAGCTGATCGACGATTTCGTGCTCGATCTCGGCTGAGAAGCCCTTGTAGTCCATGTCCGCGCCGAACAACTGGGCCCGCGACGGGTTGAGCGATCCGGGGTCGAGGCCCTTGATCAGTTCCTGCTCCAGTTCGCGGAAGTTGTAGAAGACGGAGAACGGCGTGTTCTTGATCCGCAGGCGGTTGTCCCAGTTCAGCGGTTCGTTCATCCAGGTGGCGTCTTTCGGCACTTCGATGTTGTAGGTGACCAGCACCTGGCCGCCGTCGGGAATGGTGGTCGTCGGCAGCACGCGCGCAACGCGGGTGAACGCCCCCAGCGTCGTCAGTTCGTAATCGGCGGTCGGGCCTTCCACGTAGGTGATCGTGCGATCCAGGCTGGTCACGACGATGCTTCCGGCGACGATATTGGGCTTGGACAGTTGGACCGGGGTGACGCCGGTCAGCGTGATGGTGTCGGTGATCGTCCGCGTTCCGGTCCCGCTGGATTCGCGTTCCTGCTCGCGCCCGATGTTCAAAACCGACGTGAACAGTCCGATGCCGGTCTTCTTGCGGTAGTCCAGGGTGAGGAACCCGCCGAAACGCTTGTCAAACCCGTCGATGAACTGCTGGTCGGTGCCGGCCACGCGCCCGGTGATGTCCAGGCTCTCGTAGATCTTCTTCCGGAAGCCGGCCTCGGCGGTCGTCGTGCGGTTGTCGGTGGTGTCGGTCTGGTCCTTGTCGAAGAACAGCCGGTAGAACGTGGCCAGGGTCTTGGTGTGGTTCAACTCCAGCCCCAGGTCCGCCGTTCGCCCCTGCTCGGGGAAGAAACCGGTTCGGTCCAGCCAGCGGAACTGCCCGTTGAACCGGTTCCTGTTCGGCTGGGCGGGGCCGAACTGCTGCACGGTGTTCAGCGTGAATTCGTCCTTGGTCGACGGCAGCGAGAGGGAACTCCCACCCGGGAACGACTCGGTCTCAGCCACCTTTTCGCGGTCCCACGTGAACTCGGTGATGTGGTCGTTGCTGCGGCGATCGGCGACGTTGTAGCGCAGGTGGTCGGTCGTGCGGTCGTCGGTGCGCTGATCGCTGACCTCGTGCTGGGTCAGCCGCTCCGCCAGCAGGCGCATCGGCAGGCGGCCCTTAGTGAACCACTCGAAGCCGTAGTCGGTCCGGTCGGTCGTAACCGGCGTGGTGAACTCCCGGCTGGTTATGCTGGAGTTGCTCATCGCAAAGACCCGCAACGAGATCGGCTTCTCCTTGAGGAACACGCCCGACAGGTTGTAGCCGCGCAGGTGGCCGCGCATCGGCGTGTTCAGGCCGTTGACGACGGTCTCCTCCTGCATCTCGCCCAGGTTGATCATGCCGAACATATCGAAGAGATTGGGGTGGTAGATGTAGCCCTGCCCCTGGAGCCTGAGGCCCTCCTCCAACATCGTCTCCTGCTGGCTGATGGTCGTCGCGCCGCCGGACTTCTCGCTCTGGCGGCGCATGTCGCCGTCCACGTACAGCTCGCCGCTGTAGCTGGTGATGGCGAACGGGCGAACCGGCGCGGGCGCGGGCCCTTCCTGGGCCACGGCCGCCGTCTGCAAGGCGCCGACCGCCAGGATCGCCAGGATCAGGATGCTGTACGTCTGCTTCACGGTCTCGCGTTCATCCCGAGTTCACAGTCCGCCCGGGGGCCGCCACGGCATCCCGCCCATGTCCGGCGCCGACGCCGGCACGCCCGGGCGCAACAGGTGGGGCCGATCGGACTTATGGCCTGCATGGCACACGGTGCAATCCGACGAAACCACCGCCGGGTGGTTCGGCCGGGCAATGTCCGATACCTTAT
>JAQTVL010000401.1 GCA_028706835.1 Phycisphaerae bacterium
GCCCTCTCCATCGCCGCCTTGCGCTGGAAAGTCATGCGGAGCTGGCAACGGGCTCTGGTCGCGATCCTGGGATTGGTGGCCGCAATACCGGCCATGGATGCCATTCGATGGCTGGTTCTCTGCGGATAACTTTCGCCGTTCTTTCCTCTGCGACCTCAGCGTCTCAGCGGCGCCCGTCTTTCCGGTGAGTTCCCCATGACCCATCACGCAGTCCTCTTCGATCTCGACGGCACGCTGGCCAATACCCTCGACGACCTGGCCGACGCCACCAACTGGGTGCTCGCGCAGCTTGGCCTGCCGACGCATCCGACGGACAGTTACCGGCACAAGGTCGGCGACGGGGCCGGCACGCTCATGCGACGGGCGCTGCCGGCGGATCGGCAAGACTTGTTCGAGACGGCCCTGCCGATGATGCGGCAGCGATACCAGGCGCACCTGTTTGACAAAACCCGGCTGTACGACGGTGTGCCGGAACTGCTGGACGAACTGGTCCGCCGGCGGGTCCGCATCGCGGTGCTCAGCAACAAGCCGCACCCCGCGACCATCGAGGTCGTCAAGTTCCTGCTGGGGCGATGGGCGTTCGACGCCGTCCGCGGCGTGATGGAGAACGGGACGCTCAAGCCGAACCCCGCCGGCGCGATCGCCATCGCCGACGAGTTGGGCATCCCGCCGGACCGTTGGCTCTACGTCGGCGACACGAACGTGGACATCAAGACAGCCAACGCCGCGGGCATGTTCGCCGTCGGCGTGCTGTGGGGCTTCCGCGACGCCGAGGAACTGACCGCCGCCGGCGCAAAGGCTCTCATCCGCGAACCGCGAGAGCTTCTTTCCCTCCTGGAGTAGTCCGTTCGCAACAACCGCCCTTCCGGTAGCGGTCCGCCCCGCACCCGGCCACCGGCTTGCCGTTTAGCGCTTTTGCGTTTCCCCCCTCTCGACCCGTCCCCCTCTGCCCGCTAGCATGAAGTACAGATTCGCACCCGTTTATTGGAGTAGCGCCCATGACCCGAACGCATCGACTGTTTGCACTCGCACTCGCCGTGACAGCGCTCGCCGGCTGTCAGGGCAGCGACGTGTACTTCCGACCGGTCAGCCACGACATCGGCCTCGGGCCCGGGCCGGTCGAGCGTGCCCGCTACGTGGTGGCCACGCAGCCCGACGGCATCGCGACCGCCACGCTCTCGGTCCGCGGGTTCCTGGCGGAGAAGCGAAAGAACCAGCCGCCGGCCGACGACCGCATCATCGTCACGGTAACAGCCCGCAGCCGCGTCTCCGGCGAGGTGACGCTGCCGATCGGGCAGTTCTACCTGATCGACGACGACGGCGTTCGGATGGAGCACCCGGAATCGTTCTCGCGCGAAGCCGGCGGCGACGCCCTGGTCATCCCGCCGGGCGGCAAGGCCCGCGCGACGTTGACGTTCGACGTGCCCGGCGGGCGGAACCGGCTCCTGACGATCGGCACGGTTCGGCTGTTTTGGTCGGCCCGGTCCGGCGGCAGGACTCAGGAGTTCGTGACGAAGTTCATCCGCTCCGCCCAGCCGGAGGTGTATTATTATCCCGACGACTACAGCTACCCGTACTATTACGACCCGTACCCCTACCCGTACGGTTACCCCTACTACTACGGCGAGCGCGTGATCATCGAGCGTCATCGTCGCTATTGACGTTCCGGGACGCGAGGCTGAGGCTCGCACTCCCGAGAAACGGCGACGGGATCCGAACCGAGCCGGCTGCGGCAACAAACGCGAGCCGGAGGAGCCTCGATTCGAATCCCGTCGCCAACCGTCGCGAAAGGCGCGACGGCACTTCTTCTCCGTGACCTGCCGATTGCGTATCCCACGAACGACCCCGACCCCGGGTCGAGACACTTCCTTCGTTCGCCTCCGTGCCGCCCGGACGGCTGGGAGTCGGGACTGGGGTCCCCCGCGGGACATCCAACCCGCGAGTGTCGATCAGTCCCGAGTCCCAGCAGCCGGGGCGGCGGGTTATGACAGCCGCGTGCCGAAGTTCCAGGTGACGAACACCGGCCCGGACAGCGGCACCACGAACACCCACAGCCAGAAGCACGCCTTGCCGATCAGGATGACTGTCGCTTTCGGAGTCATGTCCAACCCTCGGCTTCCCAGCGCTGACGCCGCCCCCCGGTTGCACTCAGCCGCAGACGCTGCCCGTGCAACCGGAGGGGCGGCCTCGCTAACTGAACCGTAAGATTCAATCCGCGTTACGCAAAGCCGATTGTGAATGTAAGTCATTATTTTGTAATGTGTTACATCTTCAATAGACTACCCATATTGCCCGGTTTGCCCATCTTCTCGTGATAACAGCCGAGTGACGTTAAGATGGGCAAATGTTCCCTGTCGCTGGCTTCGCCCGCAACCCAAACGGGCATCTGGAGTTAGGTGCTGGGCATCAGAGAAATCTTCGCGGAATTTAGAGCGAGCGTCATGGAGAACGAGGCCGAACAGTCCGTGACGGACGTATCAGCACTCGAAGATCGACTGCGTCTTGACCAGGGCGTGGTCCTCGGGGAAGCCGTGGAAGGCCAGCACGCGGAGTTCCCGTGCGCACATCTCGCAGTTCACGTAGGCGAAGGGGGTCAGCCCGCGGGTCTTCCACTGCTCGAACTGCCGCAGCACGCCGCGACGGCGGCCCTCCGCCAGCAGGTCCCGATAGACGTGCCGATACAGGTTGTCCGACAGCACCTCAAGCTGAAACGACGCGAGGTAGGCGATTCGCCCGTCGACCCGCTGCTGGCAGGTCCGCTCGCCGCGGACGCGCCAGCGCTGGAGCAGCCGCCGCCGGCCAAGCAAATGCTCGTCGCTGGTTGTCAGTTCGGTGAGCACCGAGCCGCGAGATCGGAAGCTGATCACGTGGGCCGTGCCGATGATCCACGCATCCATTTCGTAGGCGGGGCCGCGATAGGCCTCTGCCGCATAAATCTGGAACAGCTCGGGATGGACCGGCCGGGAGTACAGGCAGAAGTGCAGGTCGGTGAGCTTGTGTTGTTCCAGTCCCAACAGCGTCATGACGGCCTCCAAAGGCCATTATAGCGGCCCCCGTCGGAAGGGGGCATTGGAACCGGCCCGGCGACAGAAGAAGTGCGGGGTTCGCGTTTGATTCTCGTTCGCCAAAGGCGAACCTTGGAGTGCGGGGACGAAGGCCCCGCTTTGAGCGGCCCCGGGCAAAGAAAAGCGGGGCCTTCGTCCCCGCACTCCAAGGCCGGCTGCGCCGGCGGGAGGAACCGCTCTTGCGGGTGCGTAAGCCCAGCGGTAATTGAAACAGCCTCCGCTGGTCGATAGATAAGTGATTGGCGCGGCCCGCGACGGGCGGGAGAATGACGGCGGCGCACGGGGACTGTCAGCCGGGTGGGAACGAGCAAGGATGGCCAGCATGTCCAGACCCTGGTTCGCAACGGCGATCATCGCGTGCGTGGTTGCGCTGTCCGGCTGCGCCCCCGCGCCGACGGCGCACCCATGGGTGACAACCCAACCGGACAGCCCCGGCGCCGAGCCGCTGGCCGCAGCCACGACGCAACCGGCCAATCCCGGCGGGCCCAGCATCGGCGCGCCGATCGACCTGAAGCGCGGCGACGACATCGGCGCGGACGTCGGCCACTCCAACGAAACCCCCGGCGTCGTCATCGCACTCCCAAGCTCGCAGCCGGACAAGAAGCCGGCGGACAGCCTCCTGCCGGTCGGCCTGCCGGACAACGTAAAGCCGGAGTTCACGATGCCCGGCCGAGGGGTCGCGCCGGTGGCCGGCAACGCCGCCGCGAAGAAGCGGGCCGCCATGCAGGCGGCGATGGTCGTCGCCATCTACAACGTGACCAAGGAAATCAACGAGCACAGTTACCGCGACGACATCGAGCACGGCTACATCAGCTCGGACCACTTCCGCTATCGCGACGGGACGAAGGACGGCCTGGAGGTGAAGAGCCAGACCGTGATCGTGGACTCGAAGGTGAAACAGTTCGACATCTGGCTGATCGTGCCCGCGGGGGCCGCCGGCCAGGAGCGATTCCAGGTGCAGGTGCGGAACTTCACGCTGGTCGGCGAGCCGCTGTCGCGTGAGAAGATCGATCGCGTGCTCGCGGCATCCGGCAACCACCTGGCGATCACCAGCGCGGCCTGCCCGGAGGAGAACGGTACCTGCACCGTCGAGGTCGGCCTGGTGCGAACCCCGAAATGATCGCGGCCCTTGAAGCAATCACCAAACGTACATGAGCCCGAGGCCCCGTCGACCAGCGGCACGCCGTTCGACGATGAGCGACCCGCCTGGGCCGATCGGCTGCTCATGTGGCCGGGGCCGATCGCGTTCGGCCTGACGGCCGCGGCCCTGGCGCCGCTGGCGCTGACGTGGACCGGGCGGCCATGGATCGGCCTGGTCGTCTTGGCCGGCGCGGCGTTGTTCTGGTGGACGATCATGTGGGTCGGGCGGCACGTTCACGCCCCGCATGTCCTCCTGGTCGCACCGCTGCTGATCCTCCTGGCGACAGCATTGGCGCATCCGCTGGCCGGGCAGCCGGTCGACTTCTTCCGCCACGGAGTTCAGGTCACGTCGGACCCGCCCGCGCCGCAGCCGGCGTGGACGCTCGATCGCGAGGCGGCGCTGGTGGCGACGGAGAAGCTCGTCATCCTGCTGCTGCTGGCCGTGCCGCTCTATCACGCGGTGTGGGTCGGG
>JAQTVL010000402.1 GCA_028706835.1 Phycisphaerae bacterium
ACCCATGGGCGAGCGGGTGTGGCGCGAATTGGCGGTATCCTTGCCAATCCGTCCTTTTGTGGAGTGCGGTAGCGCAGCTACCGCTTTGGGTTACGCAACGTCGCGCCCGCTTTCCAAAGCGGTAGCTGCGCTACCGCACTCCACAAACAGCGAAGATTTCTTCTTGCCACCGAATCCTGCAACGCCCTGCGCGGGGTGAAAAGGGGAGACCATCGGCCAGCAAGCCAGAAATAGATCGTGACTTTTCTTCCCCCTTTTCTTCCCTATGTGCGAACACACGTCAGTCTTCCCTAATCGGCTTGCTTACCTTCGGATCATTCGGGCCTTCATTCGCCGGCCACGGAACTTTGGCCCGATACTCCGCCGAACTCTGGTGATGCTCTCTCGCGGCGGCATCCAGGCCGAACTTTCGCGAGATCGGATGAAAGTAAAAATACGTTCTGTTCGCCAATATCCATTTGTAGAAAGCGGCCGCCTGCTCCGCACGCATAGGAGCAGCATCGGAACCGCCGGTCGGCCTGTCACTCTCCTTGGCCATCACGTTCAACAGCCGTCGGCTCAAGAAATCCGCGATGCCACTAAACACGTCCGCGTCCATTTGGGCCCCAAACTCTTGGGCAACCATGGGTAAGAACAGCGATTCGCGGGCATTACGCTCTGCGATGGCTGGATCACTCTCGTAAGCGACGTAATCAGGCATGCCTTCCAGCAGCATCGAAAGCATGCCGTTTATGCCCTGTCCCGGTTGCATCGTTGGTACTCGCGCACTCCACGCAGCCCGAAGTTGCTCCACAAGCTCTGCTGCAACCTTCCTGCTTTCATTACCCGGACGCGCACGAACGAAGTCAGACCGCGTGCTCATCTTGACTTGATGTTCGTAATCGCGATACAAGATCTGTCTCGCCAACCCCTCAGGAGCATTCTCCAACGCAAGTGTCAGTCCCTTATAGTCGCACCTTCCCGCCGCCACTTCGACCGCCCAGAGTGTCGTGAACAACTGTCGTGCCGAGTCTTCAGGCCGCGTCGTCGCCACAGGGTTTCCTTTCTCCGCGGCCACGCCCTCGGCGTCCATCGGTTGCGTAGCCGCGCCCCCAAAACTCATTTCTACCATCGCGCAAACAAACAACGCGCCAAGCATTATCATCTTGCTCATTGCCATTGGACACCTCCCAGCGAAGGGGACATTCCTCTTCGGTTGACTTTCTCGCCCTCCTCCTCCCGAGGCCGGCCGCGGACACAGGGTCGACTCCAACCCCAGCGCCGCGGCGGTCCGGGCGGTCCAGGCGGGCATCCGGGATGGCACCGGTGCGCACCACCGACAACTCCCGCCGGCCGTGCCGTGGGCGTATTCTACCACTTCGCCGTCCGGGTAGGTCCTTCAATTGCGCCGCCTGGGTCTCGGCGGCCACGGCCCGGGCCTCCAGTTCGCTCCGCTGGCGATCCGCCAGGCCCCGGCTGCGGAGCAGCCCGACGGCAAACCCGGCAGCCGAGCCGACGAGTAGACCGATGACGAGCATGAGGTAGACCATGAGCGAGCCTCCGTGCGCGAGCCATGGTAGCTTACTGAGTCGCGGGGCTGAACTCTATCTCTAAATTCCGGGGTATGGGCGAGCGGGTGTGGCCGTATTTTCTGGCAGCATCTCTTGTCGTGTAATAGGCTATGGCTTTAGCCATAGTATCCGAACCGGTCGCCCCTTTGGTCAGGGCGTTTCAACGCCCTTCGCATTCTGGCTTCAGCCGATGGCGATGGCTAGAGCCGCTACGAGAAGCCCGTTGAAACGGGCTGGGGGTATGGAGTGGGAACTGCGGCTATACCATGCCTGAAGGCATGGCCTAACACACGGCAATACAAAGTGCTAAATCGTGCCAGAAAATACGGCCACGCCCGCGGCTCAGCGGCTGAACTTGGCGCCGGGGCACCTGGGGGCGGCCGTGTCCAGGTCGCGGTGCAGGAAGGTCGCGCTGGCTGGGAGGCCCTGGGTCTTGACCAGGTCGGCGATCAGGTCATTGAGGGCCGCGACCTGGGCCGGGCTGGGCTTGTGCTGCTCGAAATTGCCGACCAGGACAATCTGTATGCCCGCGACGACGTTCGGCCCAGCCTGCTGGCCGTCCGCGGCGGCTGGGGCGAGTTTCTGGTCCCGCCAGCGGGTGGAGGCCTCAACCTTGCCATCGGCGGTAATGACAAAATGGTAGGCGCAGCCGCCGAGCGACTGGTGCTGGCGATCGAGGGTCCGCAGGTCGCCGGCCTCCGTGCCCGTGTCGTGGATGACAATTCGCTCCCAGATCGACTTGACCGGCGGCGTGGCGGCCTCCTGCTCAACCGGCGCCGAGGTCGGGGCCAGTTGGGAATTCAGGCCGGTCAGCGAGGCGTTGGACAACGCCGGCAGCGGATCGGGCGCGAGCCCGAGGAGCAGGCCGGAACCCAGCGTCATGGAAGCTACCAAGGCGAGAAGGACCTTACTGCGGCGGGTGAATGAAACCGACATCGATGTATATCCGCGCTAAAAGTATGCCCGGAGATGAATACTCGAATCTTTTACTCCAAATCATCGGGTAGTCGCAATGAAAAAGTTTAGGAAATCTTCAGGCAGAAGTAAAATGCATCTTATGGCTTGTTTTGAGTGGTTTGCGTGGCATCCCGCCACGCGCGGGCGGCGCTTTTCACAGGGTAATTTCACACCCTCTTCATGCCCCGGCCACGCGGTTGCTCAACGAACGGTCACAACCACCACCGGAACAGCCGGTAAAACCGCTCGCGGAACCGCTGGATCCACGGCCGACGGCGCCACTGGTCGGCTGTGACGCGGGTGCTGCGCGACAGGTCCGCCAGGAACGCCTGGTGCATCTGCCCGGCGAACTCCCGCCCCAGCGCCAGGACACTCACCTCGTCGTTCAGCCGGAAACTCCGCAAATCGAGGTTGTAGCTGCCGACGGTGCTCCACAGGCCGTCGATCTGGATGCTCTTGGCGTGCAGGACGGTCCGCTGGCACTCGAAGATGCGGACGCCCGCCCGGAGCAGCGCCGCGTAGTGCGATCGCCCCGCGTAGTAGATCGCCCGCACGTCCGACTGCGACGGCAGCAGGATGGTGACCTCGACGCCGCGGCGGGCCGCCCGCCGCAACGCCCGCGCCAGCCGGGGCGGTGGCGAAAAGTACGCCATCGTGACCTCGATCTGCCGCCGGGCCCGCCGGACCGCCGCCACGATCGCCCGCTGGATGTGGTTCGTCCGCAGGGGCCGGCTGTCCAGCACGATGGCCCACTGATGGCCGACCGGCGGGGGCTGCGGCGGCGTCGGCAGAGTAAGGCGCTTGGCACCGGTCGCGCGATGCCACTGGCGCTCGAAGAGCATGGCCAGCCGGGCGACGGCTGGGCCGCGGATTTCGATGCAGGTGTCGCGCCAGTGGTGCGGGTCGGCGGCGTCGCCGACGTATTCGTCGCCGATGTTCAGCCCGCCGGTGAAGCCGATCTGGCCGTCGATGACCAGAATCTTGCGGTGGTCGCGGTGGTTGAGCAGCCGGAGGCGATTGCAGAACGTGGCCGGATTGCGGCGCCGCCAGCGGGCGACCGGATTGAACTCCTCGACCGCGACGCCGGCCGATTGCAGGTCCCGCCAGAATGTCCGCGGTGTGTTCAGCGAGCCGAAGGAGTCATAAAGGATGCGGACCCGGACGCCCTCGCGGGCCTTGGCCTTGAGCAGGTCGGCGAACCGCTGGCCGATGGCATCCGCCCGCCAGATGTACATTTCAACATCGACGGACTGCCGGGCGGACAGGATGGCCGCCAGCATGGCCGAGTAGGCTTCGTTGCCATTGATCAGCAGCCGGAGGTCGTTTCCGCCGACCGCGGGCAGCGGCCGCCGCAGCCGGGGGCTGAAGTAACCAGCCAGCCGCTCCAGCCGGCGCGACGTATGCAGCGATGCCCCAGCCAGCCAGCGGCCGGCCGCGCCGGCCTGGCTGCCCTGGCCGGGCGCGCCCGGGATTGCGGCCGGGGGCGAAGGATCGTTCTTTCCGGGGATCGCACTCACGCGGCGGCATTGTAGGGCAATCAGCCGGGTTTGCCTACTGGCGTGGCGCCTCAGTGAAGCGGCTGCGTTGTTGGTTCGCAGTGTGCCCGCAACGGCGTAAGCGTTTTCCGCCTGACGGCGGGGGACAAACACGGCCTGACGGCCGCACTACGAGCGGTTTGTAGTGTGCCCGTAAGGGCATGTTTGTGTGGTGTCCATGACCGGGGGGACCGGAAGAGGGGGACCGGAAAAGGGGTCACGTGTGCTCTGTAGAAGACCCGGTTTAGCCCTCTCCCTTTGGGAGAGGGTGCCGCTTTAGCGGCGGGTGAGGGTGCTCCGCTTGCCCCGCGATTCGGCTGCGAACCCAGGCTCGTGGCGTATTGCGGCGCACCCTCATCCGGCCCTGAAGGGCCACCTTCTCCCAGGGGGAGAAGGTTAAGACGAGCATTTCTACAGAGCAGGTCACGTGCCATTCCCGACCGACGCAAATAGATCGTGACCCCTTTTCTTCCTATCATCGATTACCTTTGGCCCGATTGTGGGTAATGCAGAGCATCTGGCAGTTCTTGGCCGAGCTTCCGCCGCCCTTGCTCCATGCGGAAACGTGGTCGGCGTCCATTTCGTCGAGCTTATAGATTCTGCTCTTGTTCGCGTTGTTCCCAATCGCGCAGAG
>JAQTVL010000403.1 GCA_028706835.1 Phycisphaerae bacterium
CGCGATTGGGCCTGGAGCGGACCGTTGAAATCCTCGCCCGCGAAAGCGGAGCGGAAGTCCTCCGCCTGATGCCCGCCATTCGCGTCTTCAAGATCGGCGTGCAGTTTGACATGTCCGGCGGAGAAGACGACGGCGCGAAGAAAGACGACGGGGAGACGGGGCGAGGGGGAGAGGGGGAGACAAGAGAACACGACGCTGGGACACTGGAACGCGGAGACGCCGAGCCCCCGTTTAGCCGCAGGACCGAAGGTCCGCGCGTGGAGGCCCCGCTGACCGCCGCAGACATCGCCGTCGTCCGCGTCCTCCAGGAAGATATGCCGTTGTCCCCGCGCCCCTTCGACGAATCCGCTCCCCGCGCGGGGCTTTCCGTCGAGCAACTTCTTGCCGCCGCCGCCCAGATGCAGCAGGCCGGCCGCCTTCGTCGCCTGGCGGCGTTGCTGCACCACCGGGCCGCCGGCTTCGCCGCCAACGCCATGGGCGTCTGGGTCGCCCCGCCGGACCGCGTGGAGGAGATCGGCCTGCAAATGGCGATGTTCAAGACCGTCTCGCACTGCTACCAGCGCCCGACCTGGCCCGACTGGCCGTTCAACCTGTTCACCATGATCCACGGCCACACGCCAGCCGATTGCGAAGCCGCCTTGGCGGAAATCCGCGAGTCGACCGGCCTGGACACGATGTCGATCCTGTATTCGCTGGAGGAGTACAAGAAGATTCGGCTGCGCTACTTCACCGGCGAGATTGAGGCGTGGGAGCAGCAGCACGCGGGGGGGTAGGGGCGCTCGGCGACGGGGCCGAGGACGGCCCGGCTCGCCGGGGCTGGAACACTATCGTCTTCTTCGCATCGCCTGGTCGATCTCGCGCTTCTGCTCCTTCTTGCGGAGGTCGGCCCGCTTGTCGAATTGCTGCTTGCCGCGGCACAGGGCCAGTTCCACCTTCACCCGGCCGTCCTTGAAATACATCGACAGCGGCACGAGCGTCGTGCCGCGCTGGGCGACCGAGCCGATCAGCGTGGCGATCTGGCGGCGGTGCAGCAGCAGCTTTCGCGGCCGGTTCGGGTCCGGCAGCCGCTTGATGTCGCCGAAGGGGTAGGGGTTGATGTGGCAGCCGATCAGCCAGACCTCGCCGTTCTCGATGCGGGCGAATGCCTCGTCGAGCGACACTTCGCTGTTGCGGATGCTCTTGACCTCGGTGCCCTGGAGCGCGATGCCGGCCTCGACCGCCTGGAGCACGTGGTAGTTGTGCCTCGCCTTGCGGTTGTGCAGCGTCGGCGACCAGGTGCGGCGGTCGTGCTTTTCGGGGTCCTTGGGCATCAGAAAGATCATAGCATAAACATCGACGCCATGCCCGGCGGACCCTCTTCCTTACTGCTTCCCCCCAAGGGGAGGGAAGCTATGCGGTCGGCAGTCGCACCAGCGAGGCGACGTCCACCGGCTCGCCGCCGCGGGCGATGCTCCTGTTCGCCGCGATGCCCGTCAGGATCGAGCGGGCGCCGTCGATATGGTTGGCCGCCCGGCCGAGCGGGTCCGCCACCGGGTCGCGGAACAGGTCGTCGAGCAGTTTGGTGTCGCCGCCGCCGTGGCCGCCGACGCCCAGCGGCACGTCGAGGTCATACGCGGTCTGGCGGTGCGGGCAGACGAGTATCCGCGAGCCCTTCTTCAGCGTCTCGCCCTGCGGCTCGCCGGTGCCTGAGATGTAGGTGCTCTCCACGTCGATCAGCTCGATCCGGCCGGTCGTCCCGTTGAACGCGATGCGGTAGCCCTCGTAGGGCATGAACGCATTCAGCGAGTAGCTCATCATCGCGCCGCTGTCGTAGCGAACGCTCAGCGACATCGTGTCCTCGATCGTGATCCCGGCCCCGAACACGCACTGGTCGCGGATGTAGCCGTTGTCCGGCTCGGCGTCGAGGTACAGCGCCTTCAGCGATGCATTGGCCGCCAGGTCCAGCCGAAACTTGCAGTCGGCTTTGCACGTGTGGCAGCGGTCGGAATGGCTCGCGGGGCCCTGGCCGGCCTTGTCGCCATAGAAGCCCAGGCTGCCCGTCGCGTAGACGCGCTGCGGCGACGACGCGATCCACCAGTTGACCAGGTCGAAGTGGTGCGTGGCCTTGTGAACCATCAGCCCGCCGCTGTTGGCCTTGTCGCGGTGCCACCGCCGGAAGTAGTCGGCCCCGTGGCGGATGTCCAGCAGCCACTCGAAGTCCACGCTCTTGATCTGGCCGATCGTGCCGGCTTGGAGCAGTTCCTTCACCTTCGCCCGTTTCGGCGAATAGCGGTAGTTGAACGTGACGGTGAGTTTGCGCCCGGTCTTGGCGATCGCGTCCAGAATCCCCTGGCACTTGACCTCGTCGGTGGTCATCGGCTTCTCGGTGATTGCGTCGCAGCCGAGTTGCATCGCCCGGATGATGTAGAAGTCGTGGAAGCAGTCGCGCGTAGTGACGATCACCTTGTCCGGCTTGGTCGTGCGGATCATCTCGTCGAAGCGATCAGCCGGGAATGTCGGCACCGCCGGCTTACCGGCCGCCGTCAGTTTGGAGGCGTAGTAATTCATTCGCGTCTGCGACAGGTCGCACAGCCCGACCAGTTGGCCGACATCCGCGTGCGTATCGGTGAGCGCCTTGAAGTACATCTCCGACCGTCCGCCGGTCCCGACGATGACATAACGCTTCATTGGTGCTCCTAACATTTCCAGCCCCAGCGAGCCGGGCCGTCCTCGGCCCCGTCGCCAGGGTTCAAAAGTCAGAATTCAGAATTCAGAAGTCAGAAGAAGGCGCTGCGATCCCCGTTCTTGCCTTTCTCCTGAATTCTGAATTCCTCAGTTCGTTTCAGCGTCCTCAGCGTCTCAGCGGCGCACTTTCGCCGGCAGTCTCACCAGTTCGTCGATCGTCACCGGCCGGCCCCACTCCATCGAGCGGTTGGCCGCGATGCCGATCAGGATCGACCGCGCCCCGTCGAAGTGGTCCGCCTGGTGGCCAAGCGGGTCGCTCGTTTTCGGCGGGCCGAACAGGTCGCGCACGATCAGCGAGTCCGCCCCGCCGTGGCCGCCCTCGACCTTGGGGATTTCGACCTCGTAGGCCGGCGAATGGTGCGGGAAGATCTCGATCTTCGCCCCAGCCGGCTTGTGCATGGGGGCCTTGGCGCCCTCCGGGGTGGTGACGAGCCAACTGGTGTTCGCGGTCTCCGTCAGTTCCAGCCGGCCTTCGCTGCCGTTGAATGCGATGCGGTTTCCCTCGTAGGGGGCGAAGGCGTTCAGGCTATAGCTCAGGATCGTGCCGTTGTCGTAGTGGACGATGACCGCGACGCTGTCCTCGGTGGTGATGCCCTCGCCGAACACGCACTGGTCGCGGAAGTAGCCGTCTTCCTTCTCGGCGTTGAGGTAGAGGTCTCGCATCCCGGCGGTCGACGACAGGTCGAGGTAGAACTTGCAGGTCTTCGTCAGGCGGCAGGTCTTGCAGCGAAGCCCGTGCTCGCCGTGCCGCGGGCCGTAGAACTGCGTGCAACCGTACGCGGCGATGGTCTTCGGGGCGGCGTCGGCCCACCAGTTCACCAGGTCGAAGCAGTGCGTGCATTTGTGGACCATCAGGCCGCCGCTGTTGGCTTTATCGCGATGCCACCGCCGGAAGTAGTCCGCCCCATGACGGATGTCCAGCAGGTGCTCGTAGTTCACCGACAGCACCTTGCCGATCGCGCCGCCGGCCAACAGTTCCTTGACCTTCGTCTCGCCCGGCGAGTAGCGGGCGTTGAACGTGACGGTGCATTTGCGGCCCGTGCGGGCGATCGCGTCGAGGATGGCCTTGCACTTGACCTCGTCGGTCGTCATCGGCTTTTCCGTGACGACATCGCAGCCGAGTTCCATCGCCCGGACGATGTAGGTGTCGTGGTCGCAGTCGCGGCAGCAGACGATCACCGCGTCCGGCTTGACTTCGCGGACCATCCGGTCAAAGTCAGCCGCCTTGTAGGTCGGCACGGCCTTCTTGCCGGCAGCCGTCAGCTTGCCGTTGTAGTGGTCCATCCGCGTCTGGTTGATGTCGCAAAGGGCGGCCAGTTGCGACTCGGCGAAGGCGCCGCTGGTGGCTCGGAAAAACATGTCGGCCCGTCCGCCGGTCCCGACGATTGCATAACGCTTGGGGGTTGGCATCGCGTGGTCCTGAAGCAGGGAACATCGGTACAGAACAACAAACGCATTCTACGGCAAACGGCCGGCAACGCAACGTGTTGGTGTGCTATCGTGACGTGGCGCCGTCGACGATCGCCGCTACCAGCCCCGGAATCGTGTGTTCTGCGGCGACGATGTCCGCTGGCCGGCCCGCGACCTCGGCGAACGCCGCCGCGGCGATCGGGCCGATGGCGGCGGCCTTGATCGTCCCGGACGCAAGGGCCTTGCGTGTGGCGGAGTCCGCCAGCGCAAAGAAGTTCTTCGCGGTCGACGCACTGGTGAACGTGACGCAGTTCACCCGTCCCGCCGCCACCGCCTCGCCCAGTTCCGCCGGCAGCGATTCCCCGGGCAGCGTCTGATAGATCGCCCGATCGACGACCACGGCCCCAGCCGTCGCAAGAGCCTCGTTGAGTGCCGTCCGAGCGATGTCCGCCCGCAGCAGCAGGAATCGCTTGCCACGCAGATCACCCAGCGACGCCAGCGACTTGGCCAGCGATTCCGCCACGTACTCCTCGGGA
>JAQTVL010000404.1 GCA_028706835.1 Phycisphaerae bacterium
GGCGGCGATCGCGGCGCTGAACGGCCAGGACTACGGCGGCCGGGCGTTGACCGTCAACGAGGCCAAGCCCCGCGAAGAGCGTCCGGGCGGCCGCAGCGGCGGCGGCTACGGCGGCGGCGGGGGCGGCGGCGGACGCCGCTACTAGAGCATCTATAGCAAAGGCCCTCGGCACGAGCCGAGGGCCTTTTTGTTCCTTTGGCCGTCTTCCCCGACGCGTTGGAGACCAGGAGGCTGCTCATGGCACGATTCGGCGCCGTCGATATCGAAGGCAAATCAGGATCTGCCTACAAGTTCATCGCCTACTCCCTGGACACCGTGTTTCGGAGACATCGCCCGGCGGTCTACGTCGTCACCCGCCGCCGCCAGGTGGTGGACACCGAGGCCTTCAAGCACCGCCGGATCGGGGTCGACCAGACCGGGGACCTTCGCCGGCTGCTGGCGGAGAGTTCCGGGTTCCATGGCGTGCCCGGCGCCAACTGTATCTGCGTCCATGACGAATTGGACAAGGACGCCCGCCTGGCGATTCAGAAGGACCTGCGTAAGCCATAGTGCCCCGCGCACGCCTACGACTCTACCTCTGTTGGAAACGGCTATCGATGCGACTTCACCTGATCAACCCGTGCAACCCGCTGGTGAGCCTGGCCAACCAGAAGGCCAATCGTTGGAACCACTATCGCGTCTGGAAGCCGCTGGGCCTGCTGGTCCTGGCCGGCCTGACGCCCGCGGATTGGCAGATCACCATTACCGACGAGAACCTCGGCGTGCCGGACTACGAGGCCATGCCGCGCCCCGACCTGGTGGGCATCACCGCGTTCACCTCGCAGGCCAGCCGCGCGTATGACGTGGCCGCCGCCTTCCGCCGCCGCGGCGTGCCCGTGGTCATGGGTGGCATCCACGCGACCATGCGCCGCGAGGAAGCCTCCGCCTACGTCGATTCCATCGTCACCGGCGAAGCCGAGGGCGTCTGGGCGCAAGTGCTCGCCGACGCCGGCCGCGGAAAACTCCAGCCGGCCTACGCCGGCGACTACGCCGACATGGCCCAGGTCCCGCCGGCCCGGCACGATCTGCTGCCCGAAGGCTACGCCTTCGGCTCGGTGCAGACCACCCGCGGCTGCCCGCTCAACTGCGAGTTCTGTAGCGTGTCGGCGTTCAACGGACGCGGCTACCGCGAGCGGCCGATCGGCCACGTGATCGAGGAAATGCGGAGCATCAAGGAAAGCTGGGTCCTGGTGGTCGACGACAATTTGATCGGCACCAGCAAGAAGCACATCGACCGGGCGAAGGATCTATTCCGCGCCATGATCGGCGCGGATCTACGCAAGAAGTGGATTTGCCAGGCCACGATCAACATGGCCGACGATGACGAACTGCTCGCGCTGGCGTCGCGGGCAGGTTGCCGCGGGGTGTTCGTCGGCTTTGAGTCCGCGACGGCGGAGGGCCTCGCCGAGGTCGGCAAGAAGCTGAACCTGAACCGCAAGCGGGACATGCGCAGCTCCGTTCAGCAGATTCAGCGGCACAAGATTCTCGTCGTCGGCTCGTTCATCATGGGCCTCGACTCCGATCGGGTTGGCATCGGCACGCAGATCGCCGAGACCGCCAGCGCCTATGGCGTGGACATCCTCAACGCCCTGTACCTGACGCCGCTGCCCGGAACGCGATTGTGGGACCGCATGGCCGCCGAGGACCGGATCGCCGCCGCCGATTTCCCGCGCGACTGGCAATACTACACGCTGGGCTTTCCGACGGCCCGCTACAAGCATTTCTCCTGGGCCCAGATCCTCGACGAGATGCACGCCTGCGAGCGAAACTTCTACTCCGGCTGGCGGGTTCTGCGGCGAGTGGGCAAGAGCCTCCTCAACCGCACCGGGTTCATTCTTTCGCTCGTGACAAACCTGTCCTACCGCAACAACGCCCGGCTGAGCCGCGGCATGGCCAGCCAGATGGGCCTCTTGCAGGACGAGGTCGCCGGCCGATGGGCGACCGCCGCCCGCGAAGCCTTGGCCGGCTGGTCTGCCCAGCCCGGCCGGGGCACCGCCTTGTGAGGCTTCGCCGCCCGGGACTGTCCCCCTCCTGAGCCGGTGTTGAAGCAGGCCGAGAGTTGGATTTCAGAGTTGGATTTCAACCCCTACCCCCCCCCTTTGAAATTCAACGTTTTGTGAAATTTGTGGAATCCGAGAAGGGGCTGTTCCCTTCTTGCCTGGCGAGTCAGATTTCAAGTCAGATTTCAACCCCCACCCCCCCCCTTTGAAATCTGACTCAACCCGCCTCTGCGAGCATGGATCGGGAGCATTGTTCCACGTGGAACTGTATTAAGCACGTAATACAGTTGCCACGACCACCCCATTCCGCATTCCCCACAGCAATACTATCGGACTACCCATCCGAGGATCGGCGCCGGGCTCGACACCGTTTCCGGTTCCACCGGTCAATGCCTCGACATGTGGTGGTGATCAGTTTCAGGGCTGGGGCGTTCGGCTCGGATTCGTTATAATCGGGTCATGTCACCTGCCAGGTCCAAAACGACAGCCGTCGAACTGGCTGCGGCCATCCGCCAGCGGTGCGTGAATTGCATCGCGGGCATGAGGCTGCCCGGCCGGGCCGAGTTGGCCCTGCAGTTCGGCTGCCCGGAGTCCGTCGTCCGTGCCGCCGTCGAACTGCTGACATCGGAGGGCGTGCTGGAGCGGCGCGAGCGAGGCGGGTGCTTCGTTCGGCCGAGCGAGTCGCGAACTGCCATTCAACGAATCCACGTGCTCGCTGACCGGCGATCGTTTCAGCCGGTGCTTCAGGGGATACTTCTCGGCGTCAGCGATGAATGCCGCCTCCGCCGGCTCGACATGCGTGTCAACTACGATCCGCCCGCCCCGCTCGATTTCGACGCGCTGGCCCGGCTGGCGGAGGGCGATCCGTTGGCGGTAGGCTGGGTGGTGGCCCTGTTCGAACTGCCCGGCGAGCAGGTGGTCTACTCCTGGCTCACCCATGGCATTCCATTTGTGGTAACAGACGACTACCCGTCGACGCTCCGAGTGAACCTTGTCACCCGCGACTGTCGGCGGGCGATCTTCGCCGCGACCGAGAAGCTGATCCGGCTTGGCCATCGGCGAATAGCGCTGGCCACGCCCTTCAAAGGCAGCCAGGTCAGCCACGAACGAGTCATGGGCTTCCAGGTGGCCCACGAGCAGTATCGGCTGCCGCTTGACCCCGACCTGATCGTCTGGTCGCTTCGGGCGGACGACCGCCGGGGCGATCTGCTGGCGCCGCTGCTCAAATCGCCCGATCGCCCAACGGGCGTGGTGGCGATCGATCAATACTGCGGCTGCGAGATTTTGCGGACCTGCGACTCGCTCGGCCTGGAAGTGCCACGCGAGGTCAGCGTCGTGTCTGCCGGGTTCCACCCGCAATTGGAGCCTGAGAACCTGGCTCGGCTCAGTTGCATGGACGAAGGTCGCCCCCAGCGGATGGGCCAGATGGCCGTTCAACTCCTTCTCGACAGCCACGCCGGCGGGAACCCGATGGCGCTCTGGCTGGAACCCGCCTTCGTCGACCGAGGCTCCATGGCCCCGCCGAAAGAACACTAATCGCGCCCGTACTCGCAAGGCGACTCAGGGCATTGGCTATATCACACCGACTGCTCACGTTGGCCAATACGCAATAGGTGATTGTCCCGTAACACTTTATGCGTGTGCGGACTGTCGAAGTTCATCTCCGTAGGTAGTTTTGGATTCCCAGCGTGGGAAAACAGTGTTGCCTGAAGTCAACATCACGTCGACGCCGCGGTGATTCGCGAAAATAGTTTAACGCATTATCCATACGCCACTTATATTCCGACGTTCAACAAGATGACAAGGCCTGGTACGCCGTTTGCTCCCCATGCGTTACGAGTGGGCCGATCGTCGTCGGCCCGGTGGGGAACAGGAGAATGCGGTCTTTGCCTCTTCGGCGAAAGGATGACAGCAATGAGCATGACGTTGCGGGATCGGCTGGCACCGGCGAAGAACGGTGTAGTGGCAGCGATGACGGTCGCCCTGTTTCTGGCGGCGCTGTGCGGAGCGACAGCCAGGGCGGACTACATCACCGCGATAAACCTGGACAACCCGATAAGCGACTGGCGGCTGGGCGACGCCGTCGGGTCTGGGACAGCCTTGGACGCGAAGGTTCGTATGAACGGAGCGGCGACAAGCGTGACGTTCGGCGCTACGGGCGCGCTGGTTGGAAGTTCCGACAAAGCGGCCCAGTTCAACGGGACCAGTTCGTGGATCAATATCCCCGACACGGCGGACCCAACAGCGTACACGATGGAGATGTGGGTGAAGGCGGACGCCGGCGCGACGACGTCGCGGAACCTGGTTGTCCGGACGGACAACAGCGGCGCCACGAACGCCTGGTCGCACCAGTTGGCGATTACCCCGAGCGGCCACTTCGGGTTCTATCTGTACGACCAGGGGGCTCCGCCGCTGTCCGCGCCCAAGTCCATCACCGGAACGACC
This sequence comes from Phycisphaerae bacterium, assembly GCA_028706835.1. Lineage (GTDB taxonomy): Bacteria > Planctomycetota > Phycisphaerae > JAJVII01 > JAJVII01 > STB-87. The sequence continues at coordinate 4,485 of JAQTVL010000404.1, forward strand.
ACGGTGGCAGCCAACACCTGGTATTACGTCGCCGCGACGGTGGCCAACGGCGGGGCGATGACGTTGTACGTGAACGGCCAGCAGGAAGCGACTTTGGCCGGGATCATCACCCTGTGGACCGGCGCAGACCGGTGGCAAGCCGGCGTGGCGGCGCAGTGGCAAAATGGCTCGATCAATCTGTCC
>JAQTVL010000405.1 GCA_028706835.1 Phycisphaerae bacterium
CTGCTTGATCCGCGAGGTCGTCAGGTGCGTGTAGATCTGGGTCGTCGACAGGCTCCGATGGCCGAGCAACTCCTGCACGCTCCGCAGGTCGGCGCCGTTGTTCAGCAGGTGGGTGGCGAAGCTGTGTCGCAGCGTGTGCGGGCTGATGTGCGTCGGGTCGATTCCGGCGGCCACCAGATATTTGTCGAGCTTCCGGCGGACCGACCGGGCCGACAGCCGCCGGCCATGCTTGTTCACGAACAGAGCCCCGCCGTCATTGCCGCCGCCGAACTGGATGGTCGATCGCAGTTGGAGGTAGTTCCGCAGCGAATCGATCGCCGTCGCGCCGATGGGGCTGACGCGTTCCTTCCGGCCCTTGCCGCGGACGCGGACGGCCTCGCCGATCAGGTCGACGTCGGTCAGGTCGAGGTCGACCAACTCGCTGACACGCATGCCGGTGGAGTAGAGCGCTTCGAGCATGGCCTTGTCGCGGGCGCCCAGCCAATCGTCGCCGTCCGGGGTGGCGAGCAGCTTTTCGATCTGATCATATTCGAGGAAGCGGGGCAGCCGCTTGTCCTGCTTGGGCGTTCGGATCGCCTGCACCGGGTTCACGCTCACCTGCCCGCGGCGAAGCAGGAACTTGTAGAAGCTGCGAAGGGTGGCCAGCTTGCGGGCTGACGACGACCGCGAGTAGTTCTGCTCTCGCAGCCGGGCGAGGAACGCCCGCACGTCGTTGCCGCCGATGGCCAGCAGCCGGGGGCCGAGGTCGGCCTTGAGCCCGACCGCGGTCCCGCCGCTCTGCTCGCCGCTGGGAACGTCGGGCGCCAGGAACTGGGAGAACTGGTCGAGGTCACCGGCGTAGCTCTTCAGCGTGTGCGGGCTGAAGTGCTTCTCATACCGGAGGAAGTCGAGAAACGCATCGACCAGGGGATGATGGACGTGATGGTTGGCATTCTGTATCACGGGAAGGAATCCTATCCTCGGCGATGAATGGTTCGGACCACCTGACTCGGCGATCTCGCGCGACCGCCCCGGCTCACCCGGCTGCCTTCGCCGGCGGCTCCTGGTGGGCCAGCTTGACCTTTCGGTCCAGCCTGCGGGCCATCTTGAAGGCCAGCACCGCGGCGTCGAACCAGTCGAAGCCGCTGTTAGACGCATTGGCCAGCGAGCGGAACGCGTCGAGCACGTTCCCCTCGTCGCCGTCGAAATAGCGGAAGACGAATCGTTGCGAGCCCTTGTTCAGCGAAATCTGCCGCCACGGTTCACTCATGACTCACCCTCCCGCTACACCTTCTCGCCGCGCCTCGCGGATCAGCCGGCCAAGCCGATCCCGCCCGAGACGTGCATCACGGCCTCCCGGCGGCGCTTTCGGTCCAGATCCGGCCCTGTTCGAGCTGGAGGGTCTGGACGATCGCGCGGTGGCAACAGAATCTCATGAATTCCTGGATCGACTTGGTGTACAACTGCCAACCCAGAGGAGAATCCTTGCCACCTCGTATTTCGGCAAATTCCCGGATTTGCTTTTGCACAATCTGGTGCTTCGCGCTGTAAATCTCGTTGACCTGGGCGATCGGCTTGCCGGCTGCCTCTGCCGCCGCCCCCGCCGCGTCCCGGCTGGGCATGGCGTAAAGCTGCACGGCCAGCCCGACTTCCGGCGGGTTGTAGGGGTTGTAGGACGTGACGACCCCGACGAAGACGAGGTCCACCCCGAGCGCCTGGCCCAGCCGGACCACGTCGTCCGGGGAGGAGAGCGTGTTCATCTTCAGCGCCGCCATCGCCTGGAGCGACCGGTTGACCGGGAGCACCTGGAAGCCGCGGACCATCTGGAGTTCGCTGAAGAACAGGTCGGACGTCGCCAGCGGGTCGACGTCGCGCGACCCGCTGTGGTTGCCAAACGGCACGACGGCCACCACCCGCGTCTGGAGATAGGGGCTTTCGAGGTGCGTATCGCCGGACCGCGGCGTGCAGCCGGCAGCCAGGCCCGCCGCCAGCACGGCCGCGACGGCTGCGATTCGCGCGAGGGGGATCGAGTTTCGGTCATCCATGACCGCGAGCTCCGAGACGCGCCGACAGGGAAGTTCCCCGGCGCCGCCCGCGTGCGCGAGCGGCCTGAGGGGCATAACGACCCCGGCCGCCATAGGCAAGAATCGAGCGTCAAAAGTCCGATAACCCGCCAGCAGTATCGGCCAGCCGAGTTCGCTGACTTGAGGCAAAGCAGGGGTTGGAGTCGGGGCGGGCGTTCACTGCTCGGGCGGCGGTTGGAGCGGGTATTGGCCGAACTCCTCCAGCGTTGCGGCGAAGGCCTCGTAGTTCGCCTTCGGGAACGGCATGCCCTGGTCCGGGCCGCAGAAGTATCCGCCGGACCGGCCGAGCTGCCACAGCCGCAAGCGCGTCTCGCGGACGATCGCGTCGATCGGGCCGGTCATGATGGTGTGCGTCGACACGCCGCCCTGCAACGCCATTCGGCCTTGCGTCGCGGCGCGAATCCGGCACACGTCGTTGGCCGTCGCCTGCACCGGGTTGAGGATGTTCACGCCGATGTCCATGAAGACATCGACGATCGGCTCGACGTGGCCGCACGAGTGGAAGCTGATGATCACGCCGCGATCGCGATACAGCGACGTCAGCCGGCGATACTCCGGCACGAAGAACTCTTCGAGGATGTCCCGGCTGAACAGCAGCGAAATCTGCGTGCCGAGGTCGTCGCCCAGGCGGGAGCAGCCGATGCCGACGCTCAGGTAGTGCCTGGCCATGCCGAGCTGGAAGTCCATCACGCGGTGCAGCAGTTCGCGGACGGCCTCGGGGGCGTCGATGAACGCCATCATCAGGTTGTCCATGCCGACCAGGTTATAGCATCGCTCCCACAACGTCTCGCGATGGCCGCCCGCGAGGAACATCGTGTCAGCCGCCCCCTCCTCGCGGGCCTGCTTGGCCCGCTGATAGATTCGCCCGCACAGCCGCTCGTCGTCCGGGTCGGGGAACCGGAACCGGGCAAGTCCGCCGCGGGCGAGGTCGGCCAGCGGGTGCTCGATGGCGAAGCCCATGACGCCGTCGAGTTGCTTCTGCCACCCGACGCCCCAGATGTCGTGCCACTGCGTGCCGATCGGCGAGTCGTGCCCGCCGGGCCCGCCGCCGTAGGGCTCGTGGTTGACGCCGTAGTAGTTGCAGTCGAACGTCGGGATGCCGCCAAGCACGCGTTCGGGTTTGCCGAAGCGGAGGATTTCCAGGGCGTTCTGCAGGTCGTTCATGCGATTCGCCTCCCGTGAGTCCACCACGATACCGCGAGTCGGGGCGCGTGGAAAGACGTTGACCTCCGCCCCGTTCTTCGCCGTTTGTGGAGTGCGGTGTCGCCGCCGCGAAGCGGCAAGGCACCGCTTTGCCCGCCGCTGAGATGCGCCTGTTGGTCAAAGCGGTGCCTCGACCGCCTGCGGCGGCCTCGACACCGCACTCCACAAAAGGAAATACGTCGTTACTGCCGAGATCGTTTCAGGCGAATGCCCGGTTAGCCGCAGGACCGAAGGTCCGCGCTTCGGGCGTAGAAATCGAATGGTACCACGCTGCGTTTTCCGTTATCATCTCCCCCATGCCCAAGCCTCACCGCAAACCGAAGACGACTCTCGAGCCTCGCATCTTCGAGCAGGCCGAGGTGTCGCACCCGGCCGGCCTCGACGGGCGGTTCCGCCGCGTCGTCGGGGAGTTCTGGACCGCGCGGCAGAAGCAGATGAACCCGCTGCACTACGTGATCAGTTACCGCGCCAGCTTCAAGCCGGAACTGCCCGCGTATTTCATCGACCGATTGTGCCCGCCCGGCGGCGTCGTCTACGATCCCTTCGCCGGGCGGGGCACCACGCCGCTCCAGGCCAACCTGATGGGCAGGCCGGCGGCTGGCAGCGACATCAACCCGCTGGCGGTCCGCATGACCGCCGCCAAGTGCCGTCCGGTCCCGCTGGCGGCGATCGAGCAGCGATTGGCCGCGGTGGACTGGGACGCCACGCCGGACCTGGACAACGAACCGGTGGAGGACCTTCGCCCGTTCTATCACGCCAGGACGCTGCGTCAGTTGCTGAACCTGCGGGAGTTCCTTGGGAACAGCAAGGGGTCGGGGGTCGGGGATCGGGGGTCGGGGAAGAAAGCCACGCATTCGGAGCAGACCCCGACCCCCGGCCCCCAGCCCCCGGTCCCTGATATTGACCGCTTCATCGAACTGGTCGCGTTGTCTCGCCTGCACGGCCACAGCGACGGGTTCTTCAGCGTCTACTCGTTCCCGCAGATTTCCATCCCCGCCAACGCGCAGCGGCGGATCAACCGCCAGCGCAGCCAAAAGCCGGAGTTTCGCCCGGTGGCTGAGCGAATCCTCCGCAAGGCCCGGCACGCCCTGGCTGAGACTGACATCGACGCACTGAACGGTGTGTCGCGAGCCAACCGGTTCTTCGTCGCCGGCGCGGATGCGACAGCCGATCTCCCTGACGGTTCTGTCGACCTGATCGTGACCAGTCCGCCGTTCCTGGCCAAGGCCAACTACCTGGCGGACAACTGGCTGGAGTTCTGGTTCGCCGGCATCGACCCGGCGCCGCTGGTCAAGACGCTGATCCAGACGCCGAGCCTGGCCGTCTGGCGGACGTTCATGGCTGGCGCGATCAGCCAGATGGCCCGGGCGCTCAAGCCCGGCGGCCACGCG
>JAQTVL010000406.1 GCA_028706835.1 Phycisphaerae bacterium
TGTGCCGCCGGCCCATGAACCGCTTGATCGAGAACACCGTGTTCTGCGGGTTGGTCACCTGCTGGTGCTTGGCCAGTTGGCCGACCAGCCGCTCGCCCTTCTCCGTGAACCCGACGACCGAGGGCGTGAGGCGGGAGCCCTGCTCGTTGATGAGCACCTTGGGCAGGTTGCCCTCCATGACCGCGACGACCGAGTTGGTCGTGCCCAGATCGATGCCGATGATCTTCTTGGACACCTTTTCCTTGTCAGCCATTTGCGTTCACTCCTTCCGCAGGTAAAACCACGTTGACCCGCCCCAGGGGCGTCGGGCGTTGAAGCCCCACCCACTGATCGGAAATGCAAACGGCGTACCAGTGGGCGCACAGCCGTGTTCAACTGGCGTTAAGTCATTGGCATCGCTGACGTTGTAAATTGTCACCCCGATGCCGCCCCGGTGCGATCGCATGTCATTTTGGCAGGAGCGCCCATGTTGACCCGCGACCCGCCCCGCCCTGGGCGAGCTGGATGCCAAAACTGGAATCCACCATGGTTCGAGCCAGGGTAGCAGCGGGCGTGGCTCAAGACAATGGTTACGCCGAATGCGTCGCACCTCGTTCCAGTGACGCTGTAAGGCGTTTGCCGGAATGCCCTTACGGGCACAGTACGAACAAGACATCTTCCGAGATTCTGATGGGAACCATGGCTGGAATCCAGAACTGGAATCCATTTCCACCCCCGCGTTTGGATTCCAGTTTCGGATTCCAGTTCCTTCCGTGGGACTCTGCCCCATCCGCCCCGAACGAAGCCTTCTGAACATTCCGCGGAACGAAACAGCCCGGCCGCACTGTGGACCTCTTCCTGCCCCACAGGTACACTGCGTCCAACCTTTCAGGAGTCGCCCCATGCCAGGCCCGCGAGACTTCGCCGAAACCTATGTCACTGCCGAAACGCTCGACCGCGAGTTGGCCGGCTGGCTGGCCGACCTGGCCCCGTATCGTTGGCGGTCTGCCCCGCCGATCAGCCGGGACTCCGCAGCCTTGCTGGTGGTCGACGTGACTCGGCCGTTCGTGGACGAAGGCCGGCCGCTGGCCTCGCCGAACGCCCGGGCCATCGTGCCGCGGATCAACGATCTTGTCGCCGCGTTCCGCGCGGCCAGTCGCCCCGTGATCTGGATCGTCCAAGGCCACTTCTCCGTCGCCCACGACCGCGGCGAGCACTTGTCGAACTGGTGGCTGATGCCGGTGCTGGAAGGCACGACCGACGTGGAGCCGGCTGCGGGCCTGTCGATCGCCCCCGGCGAGAAAGTAATCCTCAAGCGCCGCTACAGCGGCTTCCACGCGACCGACCTGGAGTTGACCCTCCGCTGCCTGGGCGTGCGGCAGGTCGCGATCTGCGGAGTGCTGACCCACGTCTGCCCGTTCATGACGGCGATGGACGCCTTCGAGCGCGACTTTTGCGTGTTCTATCCGCCCGACGCCACGGCCTCCCTGAACCGCTCATTGCACGTGGAAGCGTTGCGCGTAATCGCCGGCTGGGCGGGATATGTAACGCCGGCGCGGGAGATCATCGCGGCGCTTGGCGGCTGAGGCCCGCCCCACATCATCGCGTCCAAGACTCCCGGTCAATCTGGTCCCACGGAAGGGCCAGCGCGTCCTGACGCTCCTGCCGGGTCTGCCCCCCGAAGGCCACCACCGTTCGGCAGGGGACCGCCTCTTCAATGGCCGCCTTCGTTCGCCGGGCGGCGGTCAGCATATCGTCGGAAACCGTTTGGCCGGCCTTGATCTCAACCACGGTGTCACGATCAGCCGACTCGATCACCAGGTCGGCCTCGGTCCCGTGCTGGTCGCGATAGAAAAACATCCCGCCATGCTCGCCCTGGTTGGTGCGGTGCTTGGCGATCTCCGAAACCGCCCACGTCTCGAAGATCGCGCCGCGCAGCGGGTGGCGGCGAAGCTGATCGGCCGTGCGAATCCCCAGCAGCCAGCACGCCAGGCCGGTGTCGTAGAAGTGCAACTTCGGCATCTTCACCAGCCGCTTGCGGATGTTGGCGTGCAGGGGCGGCAGCCGAAACACGATGAAACTCGCCTCCAACACCGACAACCAGGCCTTCACCGTGGGCTGAGCGATGCCCACGTCGGATGCCAGCCCGGACAGGTTGAGAAGTTGTGCGGTTCGCCCGGCGCAAAGCTCGACGAATCGCTGGAATGTCACCAGATCGCCGACTCTGCTGATGCTGCGGACGTCACGCTCCAGGTACGTTCCGACGTAGGCGCCGAGCCACTCGGCCGGCGACAGCTTCTCATTGAAGATTCGCGGGTACCCGCCCGACAGCATGACCTCGTCCAGGTCCTTTGGATGGCCGGGGAATCGGCGGACCTCGCTGCGGGCCAGCGGCAGCAGGTGCAGCACCGCCGTTCGCCCAGCCAGCGACTGGCTGACCGACTCCAGCAGCGTCAGGTTTTGCGAGCCAGTCAGGATCCACTTTCCGGGCGACGGGTCCTGGTCGATGAGGCCCTGGAGGTAGGACGGGAGTTCCGGACATCGCTGCACCTCGTCGAGAACCGCCCCATGCGGGTATTGGGCCAGGAACCCGCGCGGATCGCTCGCGGCAAACGAGCGAATATCGGGCGTTTCGAGATTGGCGTAGGCGTGCCTGGGGAAGACCGCCCGGCAAAGCGTGGACTTCCCGCTCTGGCGGGGCCCGGTAAGCGTCACCGCCGGAAACGCCTTGGCGGCTGCCTTCAACCTGTCTGTCAAGTCGCGTGTGACCATATAGAGAACATATCGGCAATAGTGGGCTATTTCAAGATCTGATTTTGAAACAGCCCACCGTCCCGAGGCAGGAGTCATCACGGGGTTTCGCCACTGAGACGCTGAGGACGCTGAGAAAGACGAAGAGGAACCGACCACAGATGCACACGGATGGACGCAGATACCACCGGACTACTAACGGCCCAGCAATTTCAACAGCAGGCCGACAGCAGCACTGACAAGCGTTAGGATGATCCCGACCCAGATCTTGTCCCTGTTTCGGTGGTAGAAGGAGAGTTCATTTGACGACGGGCCGTCGGTGATCGCCTGCGTTTCGGGTGTCGGTAGGTGGGCCCCGACGGAAGGTGGCTTTTCCGTCAGGCTGACATTTGTTCTGGGATGCTGGCGAAGTTGACTGACCAGTCTGTCAATCTCGCGATGCCCTCTGGCGCTTTGTCTGACAATGAGTAGACCGTCTGTCTCCAGGATTGTGGCGTCACCGCACGGAGCCCAGGTGTCTGGCAAGATCGAGGTTCGTACCAACTCCAGAAAATCGACCGTCGAATCCAGCAAATCGCGGACGTTGTGGACGAGGATGTACTTCAGCGTTGACAAATCCTCGATAGTTGAGATTCTGATCATGCCGTCCTTGAGTGCGAAATCCAAGACCCCCTCTTTGCCCGCCGCCTTTGACAACAGTTCCATCAGAGTTGTCTCGAAACTCGCATCGCGCACATGAAGTGTGATCTCAGTTTGGCGGGTAATACCCACTGCCTCCATGGCCCACCAATTCGGGTTGATGGTTACACGCTGTAGATCACGCAGGAAGAGCAGCGAGTTCTCGAAGCTGATCGCATTGAAGCGAACCTCCGGGACTATTCTCCTCATCAACTCGCTCACTCGCATGTCAGCAAGTTGTTCCGGCGACATGGTGTCTCGGTAACTTTCCGACATGAGTTCCTTCCCATCTGCGTGCATCTGTGGTTGATCCCTCTTCGCCGTTCTCAGCGGCCTCAGCGCCTCAGCGGCGCACTCATTCCACGCCGACAATCGCGATCCCCAGCTTCTCCGCCAGGGCCAGCGTCTCCTCCCGCTCGGCGATCAGGACCTTGTCGGCCTGCAATGCGGCCACCTTCCCGCCAGCCGCGTGCAGCCGCTCAATCGTTCGCGGGCCGATGGTCGGCACGTCGAATCGCATGTCCTGGTGGGCCTTGGCGATCTTCAGCATCACCCAGCCGCCGGACGGGCAGAGGGCGCCCGCCCGTTCGATCATCCGGTCCGTGCCCTCGACCGCCTCCACGGCGATCACCTCGCGGTCGCGGACGGCGATCGATTGGCCGATGTCCAGCTCCGCGATGCGGGCCAGCAGCGGGCGGGCGAACTCGATGTCGGCCTGCTCCGCGGGCGTGGGCGGTCGGCGGGTCATCGGGCCGGGGGATGCCAACGCTTCGCGGCAGAATTGCGTCGAGTCGATCAAGTGAATCCCTCCGCAGGCGAGTTCGTCCGCCAACCCCCGCAGCACCGCCTCGTTCCGCCGGTCGTGCCGGAGGCGGAAGAAGAACAGCCGGACCGCCCGCCAGTCCGGCCAATACCGCAGCACCCGCAACGGCGCGAACATCCGCCGCTTGCTCACCCGGCCGATCATCACGGCCCGGGATGCCCCGCCGCGGCGGAGCACGCGAATCCATTTGCTCAGCCGCGTGATGCCCGCCCAGGCGAACGAGTCAGCCAGTTCCGCCAGCCCCGCGTCCGCTTGGTCGCGCAGGGCGACAACGACCAGCGGGTGCCCAGCCGCCTTGATGCCGCGCGCGACGGCCAGCGGCAGCGAGCCCTGCCCGGCGATAAGCCCGATCGGTTCCGTTTGCTCGTCCGCCAAGTTTCACCACCAAGGGCACCAAGGACACCAAGAACAACTAAACTCAACG
>JAQTVL010000407.1 GCA_028706835.1 Phycisphaerae bacterium
AGCGGCGACCCGGCGGCCGGGGCAATCTTAATCGTTGCAAGACCGGCAACTTGAACGGCAGCGGCCATGTTTCATTCTCCTTATCGCCTATCGCCACAATGGCAGGCGTTGTTCTACATTAGGAAAGTAGTTGTGCGTTCGGGAGGGGATCATGTTCAATCGCTGATAGTCGATAGAGGTCGGGCCGTCGACGGTCGGCAGTCCGGCTTGTCGTTTTGCAGTTTCGTCAAACAGCCGCTCGCCTTTTCGCAACCTATCTAGGTATTTTTCCGTCCGCTCCTCGATGGCTTGCCAGTATTCCGACCCGAACTTTTCGGGCCGGCGGCGGACCAGCAACACCATCGTGATCGCTGCGGTCAGTTGTTTCAGCAGACTCAAGGTGTTGCCGGTCAGTGCTGCAAGGTCGTCGGGATCGTACAGGTTGCTCACGCCGGCCGCGGCCTCCACTTGTCCGCTGGCTGACTCCATCAGCGTAGCCAGCTTCGCGTCCCCAGAAGCGTCCCCGGAGTAGTCGCCGGTATCGCTCAGCAGATCCTTGATCGTATTCTCGTCGAAAAACGCGATCAGGTCGTCGTAGTCGATGTAGGCGGCCATAGTCAGACTCACAACTCACGCCGGGTAGTCGTCGGTGCTGTCAAATCCAATCGCAAACGTCACTGTCTTTTCCGCCGTCGTGTTGGTCGTGCTCATAGTGGCCGACACAATCGTCTTGCCGTCCAGCGGGTTGGTCGTGGCACTCTGGTTGTGCCAGAGTAGACCGGCAGTGGTCAGCAACTCGAACGTATGAACCCCCGCCTCGTCGTCGGTCAGGGTGAGAATGCTGCGGGCAGTGGCACTGGCCACGATCAGGGCCAGGGCGTCGGCGTCAAAGGCGGCGTTGACGGCCACCTGGACGCACAGAATGACGGCTGTATCATCGGCTGGCAGGTCATCGCCGGTCCCGCCGCTGAGGGCCACGCTGTCATCGGTGACCGTGGCGGTCAGGCCAGCACGGAAACCATCGGCCCAATACACATCGACCAGGTCTTCCGATTCGATGCCGTGACCTGTGGGCATGTCGGCGGTGCCAGTGCTGGCACTGCCGTAGGTCCAATCGTCGGCCGACTGCCCGGCAGTGATGTCGGGGTTCCACAGCGTTTCGGCGTTGCTGTCAATCGAGGCATTCCACGAAACGTCATAGCCAGCGATCAGTGCCCCTTCTTTGACGGTCGAGGTAGGCATGGTTTCCCTCGCTTTCCTTGTTCATTCACGCATATCTACGCATATCAAAACCGCGCCTGGGGACCGCCGGCGGGCGGTATCCAGCGGTCCACCAGGCAGGCGCGGGAACCAATCAAACCGGACTAGCCGGCGTTGTAGAACAGCACGCCACTGACCGGCGCCACGGTCTCGGCAGCGATGTTCTCAACGACGCGAATCACCTGATAGCGGTTGTTCACGTCCTTCAGCGTTTCGACGGTCATTTCCTCCGCTGCAAACAGGCAGTGCGTGGAGAAGTTGGGACTATCGGCCACACCCACCAATCCGCCCGGCCGGGCGCACATGAACGGAGTGGCGGTCGGCAGCACGGCGGAGCGACTCGTGGTGGCCCCCTTCTTGGTCGTGACCTTGTAGGTCGCTTCGACCACGATCGGGTAGCCATAGAGCTTGTCGGGGAGACCGAACATAACATTCTTACCCGGCAACTCACCGCGGACTTGAGCCAGAGCGGCTGGCGAATGCTTCAGGTAGTCGGTCAACTCTTGGCACTCGGCCATTTCGCGGGCCAACGTCGGGTTGATGACCACGATCAAGTCGTCCAGCTTAACGCCATTCAGCGTGTCCTGTAGAATCAATTCGGCGGCCACATTGAGCGACCGCTTGATGTCCTGCCGGCTGCTGGTGGACTCAGACCACGCACCGCTGTTGCCGGTGATCCCGGTCACGTCCAGGTAGTGCGTGGCATCGTAGTTGGCGCTGGTCGTGGCGGCGGTAATCACCAACTGCGTGCGTGCGGTCATGGCCTGACGAGCCTTGATGCTCGCGTGCTGGGCAGTGATGTTCCACGATGCCTGGTCGATGGTCAGATCGCCGAGTCGCACGGGGTAGGCGAACCGCTGCGTGCGGTAGGTCTCGAACTCGAACGATTCGGCCCCGTCGTCGCCCTTGGGGGCATCGCCGGAGTCCGGCCAGACGAAGTTGGCCAGGTCAGATTGCTGGATGCGGCCGGCCTCCTCGATTGTCATCTTGAGGTATAGGCCGATCACTTTCTTGACCGGGATGATTTGTGCGTATTCGTTCACGGCGAAATCCTTGATCGAACGCGCAAAATCGACCACGAGTTTGCCCGACGCGGCGTGGTCAGGGACAAACACGTTGGTGGAACTCGGATAGGCGGCAGTCATTGTTAAAGTCCTCTTTTTTGGTTTTCAGTGTGCGGGTTGCGACCACTCGATGGCGGCCGTTGGTTGACTACGCAGCGTAGGTGTAGACCATTGGTTGAACGAGCATCCGGATCTTCTCGCCGCTCACGCCGTACTGGAGGGCGATGCCGCCGATGAACTGCGGCGTGGAGGTTCCGCCTCCGTCGACGAACGTGATTGCCTTGCCGTCGGTGGTGGCGTTGGCCATCAAGAGATCGCCGGCGTTGACAGTCCCACCAAGTTCGATCAGGCAGACCTCGCCGGGGCCAAAGACCTTTAGGTCTTGCTCGTCGAGTGCGGCTGCCGTCGGGGCGGTGACGCCCATGTCGTTGCTCGCGCTCATCGGGAATCCCAGCGTGCCTTCCTGGCTGACGCCAATGATGGGCTGGGCGACCACGATGTCTTCGATCACCTTGAAACAGTCCGAGTTGGACGACGCGGGGTACATGGACACAAAGCGGCACGGATAGATGGTTCCGTTGGCCTTGGCTTGAATAAACATGGTTCAAGACTCCTAAAAATGGTGTTTGTGTTTGCGAGTTTTCGTTTCGCGGGTGCTGGTTAACGGTGGCGAACTATTCGAGTGGCTGGCCGTTGACGACTTTTTCGAGGACCGTTTCATAGGAAACGGCCTTGCCGAGATTGGCCTGATCGACGACATACTGGACGGCTTTATCTGCCGCCTCCTTCGTGTAGCGTTCCGGGCCGGGGCGGGTCGCAGCAGCCGGCTGCTTGCTGTCGAGCAACTCGTCCGGCACGGGCATGGCCTGGTTGACCAGCGTGGGGATGAAGTTGTCGGCGATGATTCCGCAATGAGAGGCGAACTGATCGTCACTCATCTTGGAGTAGCGACAACGCTCGACTTCCTTGTCGAGGTCGAATGCGCGATGGTAGCGAAGTTGCGTCAGCTTCGCCTTGCGTGCTTCGTCCGTCCGCTTGATGCTGTCGGCCTCAAGCTCGGCCAGCTTCGCTTCGAGGGCGGAGTACTTGGCATTATCGGCGGTCTGACTTTCGCCGCTGGCCGATCCTTCGGCGGGCGTGCCCTGGCCGGGGTCGACGCTGGCCGTGGCCGGTGCATCGCTGCCCTTGCCATCCACGGATCCCTCGGCGGCGTACTTCTTCTTGCGAAGGTCGCAGAGGTACTTCTCGATTTCCTCCTCGCCCATGTCTTCCAGCCGCGTGCCGGCGGGCGTCTTTTCCTTCGTGTCGCCCGTAGTGGCGGCATCGGCGGAGAACTTCGCGGGCCCCTGACTGTCGTCGTCGGGCGTCTTGGGCAGTTCCGGGGCCGGTTCGGTCGGCGGTGGGGCTGCTGGCGGCGTAACGGGAGGTGCGGGTGGTTCGGATGGCGGAATGTCGCCGGTCGCGGCCGGCGATTCCGGCACGGCCGGTTCTCCGCCAAGTTCGGGTGCCGCTTCGGCTGGCGGAATGGAGGCGTTTGATGCTGACTGTGTGGCCAGCATTTCCTTGACGCCCTGCACCCAATCGAGGCTCTCGATGGCGTCAACAATCTGCCTGATGTCTTCGGGGGCAAGCATAAGTGCTTCCTTTTCTGTGGGTTGTGGTTCTGGGAATTCCGCCGAATAACGTTCCTGACCGCCCTCGGCGGGAACGAAGACGTTGCCGCAAGCCGGAGCGGCTGCGGCATACTTGACTCGGCGCAGGCCGCCGGTGGCCGTCGCGGCGTAGAGGTATTTCAGGCCGGCGTCGGCGCCATCGCTGCCGGCGGCGTCGATCAGCGGCGTCAGGCCGAGGTCAAGCCGCGGGGCTTCCGTGAGAAGAGAAAGAGGATCGATCCATGCGGGTTGATCGTGCTCATACCAGAGTTCAACCGACCGCCGCGGATGGGCGTTGTACTTGTCGATCTTGTCGCGGCGGATCCAGAGGTCGGCCAGGATCGCGTACTTCTGCCGCTGGCCGGGATGTCCGAGAAGGCCCAGGCGGTAGGGGCCCATCGCCCCGATCACTTCGGGCTGTTCCTGGATGGCATCGTCGGGGTCGTGGGTGTGGCCAATGCAAACTGCGGCATAGTCGCCCGACGTGCGGATTCGCTCGTTGCCGCGTTCGATCAGGCGTTGCAGGGCGTCCCGGTCGAATCGCTGGGGATTGCCCTCGGGCGTGGAGGTTTCGTGTTCCGAGAAGACGGCCACGTTGGGCACGCGGATGTACTGGCCGGCGGGGAAGGGGTTGCCCGGGTCGCGGGTATTTGCCCGTGGCAGCCGTTCCGTGGTTCCTACAGTTGCGGTCGCGGTT
>JAQTVL010000408.1 GCA_028706835.1 Phycisphaerae bacterium
GCCCGAAGATTATCACCGGCAGCCAGGCCGCCACCACCGCCCAGGCGCGGGCGTCGCTGGAGACCTGCTGGCAGACAAACGCCGACACGAAACACACGCCGGCGGACAGCACGCACTTGAGCATGTTCTGCAACAGGTTGACCGGGGCTCGCGTCAGCGCGAACGGCACGCCCAGCAGCAGCAGGATCATATTGATGACCGGCTGGGTGAATCGGATGTGCATCAGCGACCGGGCGTTGTGGCTCGAGTTCTGGTCGCGGGTGCGGGAGAACTCGCGCAGGTCCGAGGTCGACATGAATTGCATCCATCGCTGCGAGCTGTTCCGCAGCGCGATTTCGCGCGGCGTCAGCAGCGAGTAGACCAGCGCCGATTCCACGTGCTCCGGCGCCGGCGGAATGTAGCCCTGCGAATCGCTCGACGGCGTCAGAAAGACAAGGCTCGGATGATCCAGCCGCCAGGCATTGTCCTTGGCGGACCACGTTGCGGACCTGCAATTCAGCCGGGCGAGCGGCTCAGCCGACGGCAGGGCGTGGCGCTTGACGATGACCACGTTCTCCATCGCGTAGCCGCCCTCGGGGACGAACTTGAGGGCCGTCGCGTAGTACTGCGGCGGCTGGGCCGGGGCGACCAGGTCGCCGGCGCGGATGGCGCCGAGGTTCGGATCGCCAGCCGCCGGCAGGGCCTCCGTCGCCCCCTGCTCCACGCCCGCGGCCGTCACGGTGACCGAATCGAGCGGCACGCCGGCCGGCAGATCCGCCAGGCTCAGACCCTGCACGCGGACGTAGAGCCGCACCGCGTCGGATCGCCCATCGTGAACCGCGAGGAGGTCGCCGTTTCGCATCTGCCGGATCGCGCGGACGCCCATCGGCGCCGCCTCGCTGGTCTCCGGTGACAGCCGCAGCACGACCGCCTTTGGATCGCCCGCAACGGGGGCCACGGCCCCGACCACCGCCCGGTCGTCCGTCGACCATGCGCCGACGAGCTTACAGGACCAGATCGGATACTCCCGCAGCGCCGCCTGCTCGTCGTGCTTGCGGACCAGTTCGTCCGCCATCCGCGGCAGGATCAACTCCTGGTCCATCACCGCCAGCAGATTGAAGCCCAGCCCCAGCAGCACAATCGGCCAGATGATCCGATACAGCGACACGCCGCTGGCCAGGAGCGCGGTCATCTCGTTGCGGCGGTTCATGGTGATCAGCGTCACATTGGCCGACGCCAGCGTGATGATGCCCGCCAGGTCGCGGAAGTAGACGAACACCTGGTGGCCGTAGTAGTTGCCGATGCCCGAGAGGACCTCGCCGGCGGTCTGCTCGCGCTGCGTATCGCGCGTCTTCTTCGTAAACTCGTCGCTGTTCATCGCCAGGTCGGCCACCACGTACAGGCCGATCAGCACGAACCCGAGAATCAGGTAGCTGACGAGGAAGTTTCGCAGGATGTATCGATCAAGAACCTTCATTCGGCTCGCTCAGTGCTTGAGCATCTTCCAATACACGAACACGTCCAGCCCGGCGGTCAGGATGTTGCCCGACCAGATGAACAGCACGCCGAGCTGCTGGATCGAGCTCGACGAGCTGGTGGCGATCTTGTTGCCCATGACGACCATCAGGATGGCGATCAGGGCGGGAATAGCCGCCACACCGAAGGCTACCAGCACGTGGCCACTGCGGAAGATCACGCCCAGCGCCGCGCCCAGCATGACCAGCACCAGCCCGGCGACGGCGAACGCGCCCCGGCTGTTGAGCTCCGCCATGATGTCGCGCTCCAGGCGGGCGACCTCGGACTTGACCGCGCGGCGCAGGTTCTGCGTCAGCGGCAGAGACTCGAGCTCCTTGCGGGTCATGCCGTTCACCTGCTGCGCCAACCGGGCGTCCGGCAGCAATCGCTCGATCATTCGTCGATTCGCGTCGTGGGCCACGGCGCCGGTGGCCAGGTCTTTGCGGGTGTAGTCGCCGATGAATTCGACGTCGACCATCGGGCCCAGCTTCGCGTCGCGCATGGACACGAGCATCTTCGCACGCTTGGCGGTGTACTGCACGCGCTCCGGCGCCCTGCCGTTCACCGGCTCGCCCAGCAGCGTGAAGGTCACCTTCGACTCCGGGTCGTTCTCCAGCCCGAGCGACAGCCCGTCCTCCGGCTTGTTCGCCTTGAGCCACTCGGCATGGTCCGCCTGCACGCGAACGTCGCGCAGCACGACGCCGCCGGGCGCCGTGCCCGCCGGGCCGTCCAGGTCGGGCAGCCGATCCTCGTACTTCATCATGTAGCCGCCGCCCGATCGGTCGTGCAGCGTCTGGTACATCTCGTCGTAAAGCAGTTTCTGCACGCCCAACTGGCGGCACTGGTCGAACAGTTTGTCAACGCGGTAGAACTCCTCCGGCCGGGCGCGCAGCGCCATCAACTCGCCGTAGGTCTTGAAACTCACCTCATCCTTGGTGATCGAGCCGAGCGGCAACTGGATGGCCGCCTCCTCCGCGCGGAACGGGACGCTCGCCTCGCCCCAGCGGACGCCGACCGCATCCCGCGGAACGATGGTCACCGTGCCGGCCTCCTGGTCGAGCACCAGCGTCGCGGTGCGGCACCAGGTGATCTGTGCGGGCGGCTCGGGCGTGGTCCGGGCCTTACGGCCCTGCGCCAGTTCCGTGATGGACGGCGAGCCAAGCACCATCCGGCCGTCGCCGGTCTTCTCCACACGCTCAGCCGTCACGACGAACTGACGCCCATAGCGAAGCTCGCCGTCGTGCTTGAGCTTGTTGTACAGGATCTCCTGGAGGTCCTGGCGGACGACGTGCTCGGCCCGCTGGGCGCACCGCGGGATGAACCAGTTGCTCAGCATCAGGTTGCAGAACATGACCACGACGCCCAGCGCGATGCCCGGCATAACCAGCGCCCACATGCTGATCCCGCTCGCCCGGCAGGCGGTCAGCTCGTTGTCCGCCGACAGCCGCCCATAGACCAGCGTCGTCGACAGCAGCGCCGCGACGGGCAGCGAGAACGTCATCATCACCGGGAAGACATAGGCGAGCAGTTGGAACAACTGGACCGCGGACACGCCCTGGTCGCGCAGCGGCTTGAGCAGCCCGCCAAGCGACAGGACAACGGTCAGGCTGATCGCGGCAATGGCAAAGACTTTCGCCAGTTCGCGACCGATGTAGCTGTGCAGCGTATAGAGCATCAGCGCCTCGCGGCCCGCGGCGCGGGCCAGTTAGACAAATTTAACGCATGTCGGCGGGCAAAGAAACGGCAAATCATCGCGGGGAACGGGGCCGGGGGTCGGGGGCCGGGGACTGGGGACTGAAGCCACGCTGAAACGTGGCGCAGGCGGGGCGTGGCAATCCGAATCGCCCGCGGCTTCCGCTTGCCTCTTCGCGGCGAGCCCAAGGCGGCAACTTCGCTGGCGCGATCCGCAAAAAGACGGACTCCGGGTGCTGCCACGACGTAATGTTGCACCTCGTTCCGGGCCCCCGTCCCGCCTTCCCCGCAAAAAAGTCTTCGCGCCGCGGCGACAGAGACTATAATGTTCACTGAATCGGGGATGTAGCTCAGTTGGGAGAGCGCTGCAATCGCACTGCAGAGGTCGAGGGTTCGAATCCCTTCATCTCCATTCGACTCGCGAGGGCAAGGGGCAGAAGCCCTCGTGAGTCGGATGCCCTGGGCGAGCGACGCGAGTCGAAGGGCAATCAGGCTCGATCATCGCCCCCTTACTCGCGATTGGCTAACCGGCTGTGCATGTCTTGCGGGGTTCTTCCTGACGGCCCGACATTCCTCTTGCCGCTGATGCATCGGCGAACTACAACCCCACGTACCTCTGAATTGGGACGACAATGAATACACAGCTATCCGCCGCGACCGAGCCGGCCGACATGGCCAAGATCCGTGCGTGGGCGGGACGGTTCCTGTCCGATCCGGCGTGCCTGCCCACCTCCTTCAAACGCGATGGCCAGGTCGTTCGCGGCCTCCCGAGCGCGTTCGACCCGACGTCGCGGCGGCGGCGTATCGATGCCAACATCGTCGAGACCGTCTTCGAGGGATGCGACCGCAAGACCGGGCTGGCCGTCCGCATCGAGTGCGTGCAGTACGCCGATCATCCGGTGGTGGAATGGACCGCTTGGCTGACCAACACGAGCGGACAGCCGACCGCGATCCTCAGCGACATCCTTGCCCTCGACGGCCGATTCGCCGGGCAAGGCGCGTCGATCTGCCACTGCAACGGCGACTTCGCCAGCGGCGATGGATATACCCCCGCCGAGACGCCGCTGCCCGATGGCAGCCAGCTCGCCTTCGCGCCCGTCGGCGGGAATCCCTGCGACCACGCGTTTCCTTACTTCCGCATCCCGTTCAACGACGGCGGGCTAACCTTGGCAATCGGCTGGCCGGGGCAGTGGGCTGCGTCGTTTGCCGGATCGGCCGACGGCGTCTACGTCACGGCGGGGCAGGAGAAAACGCACCTTCGGCTGATGCCGGGCGAGACGATCCGCACGCCGCGCATAACGGTGATGGCCTGGGCGGGCAACGCTACACGGGCGGTCAACCTGTGGCGGCGCTGGTATCGCGACCATATTCTCCCTCGCCCGAACGGCCGACCGCTCCAGCCGCAACTGGCGGCTGCCTGGACCGAGCCAAACTGCCAGGAGTTCACCGGCGCGACGGAG
>JAQTVL010000409.1 GCA_028706835.1 Phycisphaerae bacterium
CGAACTGTATGGCCGATCCACCGGGTGCAGCGGGGGCCGCGGCGGTAGCATGCACATGTTCGCCCCCCAGGTCGGGCTGCTGGGCACCAACGGCCTGGTCGGCGCCGGCGTGCCGCTGGCCGTCGGCGCGGCCCTGAGCGCCAAGGTCCGCGGCAGCGGCCAGGTGGCGGTCGCGTTCTTCGGCGACGGGGCCAGCAACCATGCGGCCTTCCTCGAATCCATCAACTTCGCCGCCGTGCAGAAGCTGCCCGTGCTGCTCGTCTGCGAGAACAACCTGTATGCCACGGCCACGCCTCTGTCCGCCGTCACCGCCAACCCCGACGTGGCCTCGAAGGCCGCCGCCTTCGGCTGCGCCGGCGTCGCCGTCGACGGCAACGACGTGCTGGCCGTCTGGCAGGTGGCCCGCGACGCCGTCGCCCGGGCGCGGGCCGGGCAAGGCCCCACGCTCATCGAGTGCCGCACCTATCGCTGGTGCGGCCACCACGAGGGCGACCCGGTCAGCGGAACCTATCGCACCGAGGCCGAGGTGGCCGCCTGGAAGAAACGCTGCCCGCTGGCCGCCTTCCGCACGCTGATCCTCGACAAACTCAAGGTCGCGTCGCAGGCGGAACTGAAGGCCATCGATGAGCAGGTGGCAGCCGAGGTGGACGAAGCCGTCCAGTACGGCGCCTCCGGCCCCGACCCCGACCCCGCGACGGCGTTCGATCACGTGCTGGCCAGCCCGCTGAACCCGCCCATGCCCGCCACGCCGGCCGGCGAGCCCGTCGAGCAGGGCTGGATGGAAGCGGTCCGCGACGGCATCGCCGAGGAGATGCGCCGCAACCCCGCCACCGCATACCTCGGCGAGGGCGTCGGCGATCGCGGCGGATGCTTCGGCCACACCAAGGCCCTGTTCAAGGAGTTCGGCGGCCAGCGCGTCATCGACACCCCCATCTCCGAACTCGGCTTCACCGGCGCCGCGATCGGCGCCTCCGCGACCGGATGCCGCACCGTCGCCGACGTGATGTTCGCCGACTTCCTGTTCGAGGCCGGCAGCCAGATCATCCACCAGGCCGCCAAGCTGCGATACATCAGCAACAACCAGGTGTCCGTGCCCGTCGTGCTGCGGGCCCCCGCCGGCATGGTCAAGTCCGCCGCCGCCCACCACAGCGGCTTCTACTCGCCCGTGTGGGGCCACATCCCCGGCCTGATCGTGGTCATCCCCTCCACCCCGGCCGACGCCAAAGGCCTGATGAAGACCGCCCTGCGGGCTTCCGACCCGGTCGTCTTCCTCGAGCACAAGGGCATGTTCGCCACCCGAGGCCCCGTGCCGCAGGGCGAGCACCTCATCCCCTTCGGCGTCGCCAACGTCGTCCGCGAAGGCGCGAATCTCACCATCGCCACCTGCGGCCAGATGACCCATCGCTGCCTCGAAGCCGCCGAGGCGCTGGCGGCCAAGGGAATCTCCTGCGAGGTCATCGACCTGCGAACCATCGTGCCCCTGGACGTTCAGGCCGTCGTCGCCAGCGTGCGAAAGACCGGCAGGCTGCTGGTCGTCGACGAGGCCTGGTCCATGTTCGGCCTCGGCGGCGAGTTGGCCGCCGCCATGATGGAGCACGCCTTCGACGAACTCGACGCCCCCGTCGGCCGGCTGCACACCGGCCGCGTCCCCTTCCCCTTCGCCCCGGCGCTCGACAACGAGATCGCGGTGTCGACTGCCGCGATCGTGACGGCCGCGGAGCAACTCGTGGCCGGCAAGGCGACCATCCCGCGGCATCCGATGGCTGAAGCCGCCGCCGCCCGCAGCCAGACGCCGCAGCCGGCAGCGGCCCCGACGAAGGCCGTCGCCGCTCAGGCCAAGGCCGCCGCCCCCGTCGCCGCCCCGGTCGCCGGCGACGGCGTCGCGGTCATCATGCCCAACATGGACCTGACCATCGAGAAGGCGACGGTGGTGAACTGGATCAAGAAGGTCGGCGACCGCGTGGACGCCGGCGAGCCCGTCGTCGAGGTGGAAACCGACAAGGCGGTCGTGGGCATCGAAGCCCCCGCCGCAGGCCGGCTGACCCGGATCGTCGCGGCCGAGGGCGATGTCGTCAAGCTTGGCCAGACGTTAGGCTTCATCGACCCGAAAGCGGAGGGCTGACACCGTGACTAATCGAACCGAATCCCGTATCAAGGCCAGCCCCCGCGCCCGGCGGGCTATCGCGCAACTGGGCGTCGATGCCGCCGCCGTGCGCGGCAGCGGCCCCGAGGGCAGAATTGTCGAGTCCGACGTGCTGCGGGCTGCGGCCGCGGGCGGGCAGCGCCCGGCCACCTCGGCCGCCCGCCGGGCCATCGCCGCCGCGACTACGCACAGCTTTTCGACCGTCCCGCACTTCTACCTGCGGGCCGAGGTCGACGCGACCGCGATGATCACCGTGCGAGAGCGAATCCTCGCGGGCGCCAGCAGCGACGCCCGCCGGCCCCGGGTCACCATCACCGACTTCCTGCTGTGCGCCATGGCCCAAGCCCTGCGAGACTGCCCGTTCGCCAACTGCGTCTGGAAGGACGGCCTGGTGCAACTGCCCGGCATCGACATCGGCCTGGTGGTGGCTGCGGGTGACGGCCTGCTCGTGCCGCGCATCCGCCAAGCCGGCGGCGCGGACCTGCTGGCGATGGCCCGCAAACGCTCGCACCTCGTCGACGCCGCCCGCGCCGGCAAGGCCCCGGCTGACTGCCTGTCCGGCGGCGCCGCATCGCTGAGCAACCTCGGCGCCAGCCGCGTCGATGAGTTCGCCGCCATCATCCTGCCCGGCCAGAGCAGCATGTTGGCCGTCGGGCGGATCGCGCCACGGCCTTTCGTCGTCGAAGGCCAACTGTGCGTCAGGCCGACCGTACGCCTCTGCCTGTCGGCCGACCATCGCGTCATGGACGGCCTGTCGGGCGCGAAGTTCCTCGGCCGAATCGTCGAACTGCTGGAAACGTGAACGCGCCGCTCGGCCGCTATCGTCGCAACGCGCGCGGGAGGAACTTGCGGAGGATTCGAGGATTCCGCAGGACCACGCGGGCATAGTCCAGCGTGCGCAGCGGGTGGGCGAGGCTCTTCAGCAGAAACGTACGGAAGATTTCCTTGCGGATGCCGATCACGACACGCTCGACGTCCTCCGGGGTGAACTCCTCCGTGCGGATTCGCACGTCGCCGCCGTGCGAAACCAGGCAGCCTTTCTCGCTCGCCTCGCGGTGGACGCGCGTGCCGTAGAGCGGCAGGACGATGCTCACGTTCGGGTAGGCGTCGTGGCGGCGATAGAGGTCCATCGCGAAACGCCGCGTGGCCTCCATGTCCGCAATCGTTTCGCCGGGGTAGCCGAACACGTAAAAGGCCTGTAGCTCCAGGCCGATCTCCTGACACCAGACGCACACGCGGCGGACCGCCTCCAGATCGAGCTTCTTCCCGATCTTCTCCGCCAGGATGCGCGGCACCCCCGATTCCACGCCGATGACCAGGTACTTGCAGCCGGCCCGCCGGGCTTTGACAACCTGCTCGCGCGTCAGCATGTCAGCACGCACGCCATTGGGCGTATCCCATCGGGGGCGGTGCTGCATCGCCAGCAGCCCGTCGAGGATTGCGTCAAATCGCCGGCGATCCAGTGTCAGGTTGTCGTCTTCAAAATGGACATAGTCGATCCGGTAGCGCTCAATCAGGTGCCCGATGTGCCGCAGAACATACTCGGCGGAATGGCCGCGGAACTCGTGGCCCATCACCGCGTGAATCGAGCAGAAGCCGCAATCCCACGGGCAGCCCCGGCTGGTGAACAGCGTCACCGCTCGCCGGCCATACTCCCGCGTCCGCGGCGAGTGCCCGCGGCGCTGGAGTTCGAAATAGCGTTCCATGTCCACCAGGTCGTAGGCCGGAAACGGCAGGCTGTCGAGGTCGTCGATGAAGAACGGGCAGCCCTGTGCCTGCCCGTCGACGATCTTGGCGGGGGCCGCGAGGCCTCGCCGAACCCAGTCTAACAAAAGCGGCAGCTTGTGCTCGCCCTCGCCCTTGATCACGTAGTCGATAGCCGGCTCGCGGATGTACTCCTCGGCGATGGCCGTCGCGGCGTGTCCGCCGACGACGATGACTGCGCCCGGCAACCGCCGGCGAACGGCGGCTGCGAGCGATTTGACGACCGGCACGTCGAGGTGGAAATTGTTGGAGATGCCGACGACATCCGGGCGGGCAGCCGCGATCGTTTCAGCCACTTCGTCCGGCGTGTCGCCGAAGAGGCTTTGCCCGTCCCCCAATGCCGACATCTTCGCCGAGAGGCGGGCGTCGTGAATGCGCACCTCGTGGCCGGCGACCCGCACCGCCGCCGCGATGCTCAGCAGGCCGAGCGGGAGAGAGATCACTGGCCGGTTGGCCCCGGTCAGCGCTCGCTCGGCGACGACCGAGGGCGGATAGACAAGCATCACGCGCATCGGAGCGGCGGCGATCTTCTCATTCTCGCTCACAATCTTCCGCCCTCATGAATTGCCCGTCGACGTTCGCCATCCCGCGCCGAGGCTCGTGCCCCGATCACTTCCCTCCGTCGCGCACGCCCTTCAGCCTGACCTTCTCCTGGGTGTGATAGCCGAGCTTCACGCTGGCGATCCGGCGGTTGCCGGCGTCCTCGATGAACAATCGCCTGTCGCTGTCCACCGC
>JAQTVL010000013.1 GCA_028706835.1 Phycisphaerae bacterium
CTTTTCAACACGTAATCAACAGACCATCGCGGATCGTGGCACAACACTTTCCCAAAATCGCCCTAAAAACCGCATTCCTGACCCCGCCAGGGCCGGTTCGCTGGAAGCAACTGTCGAAGATGGGTAAGGGGCTGTGGGACGGCGACCACGCGTTCGCTGCCCGTGCAGGATGTGTCGTCGTGTCCCCCCAAGTCGACTCCTGCCGGCAAGGTCGCCGATAAGGGCATCCGCATCGCTGAGGCAACACCGACACAACCAACAGATTCTTCCGGAACGTCCCCGCCGATCTCAACGTCGGATGCACCGCCGAGGGCGAATGCTGCGACGCGAGTTGCCCCGCTCGCGCCTGCCTCACGCCCGGAATCCGAAGGCGACGCGAAATCGGTGAAGCTATTAACGCTGGAACTTGGTGACAGTGTCACGATGCGATTGAGTCTGATTCCAGCGGGGAAGTTCCTGATGGGCAGCCCCGGCAGCGAAAGAGGTCGGCAGGATGACGAAGGGCTGCCGCCGGGAGCATGGGTGAAGGGGAGTCCGCAAGTCGAGGTAACGATCAAGAGACCATTCTACATGGGCGTGTACGAGGTGACTGTGGCCCAGTATTCACAGTTTACGCGGGACACCGGACAGAAGCATGATATCCCGCGATTCTACGACAAAGACTTCAAACAGACATCGGATCATCCAGTGACGAACGTGAGTTGGGAGGATGCTCAAGCCTTCTGTGTCTGGCTCTCGAAGAAGACCGGCAGAAGCGTTCAACTACCGACAGAGTCGCAATGGGAGTATGCCTGTCGCGCCGGGTCCAATACGCGGTTCTGTTTTGGCGATGATGATTCCGCTCTTGCCGAGTACGCGTGGTTTTCGAAACACGATACGGATTCTCATGACTACGACTGGTACTCGGAGTCGTACCTCGAATCGAACATGATGGAGAAGCAGCGAGCGAAGTTAACGACACATCCGGTTGGCCAGAAGAAGCCGAATGCCTGGGGCCTCTACGATATGCACGGAAACGTGTGGGAGTGGTGCGCGGACAGGTACGCTCCGTACGTTCGTCCGGACGGAAAGGAAGCCGCAGGTTCTGCTCATGTGTTGCGCGGCGGTTCTTGGGGGAGCCTCGCCACGAATTGCCGCTCTGCGCGTCGCAACGGACAAACTTCTGGTTTTCACCCCGGCATCCGTCACGGGTTCAGGGTGACCGTCAGTGCGGAAGGCGCGGAGTAGACGGCGCGTATTTTCCGCGATTTGTCGGAAGTCATCGCGAGCAACTCATCCCGCGAAGGGCATCGTTCCGCGCGGACCATTGTTGCGAAGGCAAGGCTACTTCACCGCCTCGGTTTCTTTCGTCTTCTCATCGACCACCCAGAAACCGCCGGCCACCGGCACGTCGACCGTGATCTCGCCGAACTCGGGCAGCGTTATTCGCACGCCCTTCTGCTCTCCGATGGGTGCGTGGGCGTACACCAGCCAGCGGCGGGTTCCCGGCTCGCCGAGCGACAGGGCCAGGGCGAACACCGGGATCTTCGTGTCCAGTTTCCATGGGCGCGGCGGTTCGAGGCTGGTCGTCAGCAGGAACCAGCGGTCGCGGCCCTTGAACTCGTCGGGGATGCGATCCTGGTAGGGGTGCTTGGCCGTGCGGTTGGGGGCCAGCTTGCCCTTCTGCCAGAATTCCCGAAGTGTTGCGTCGGCGTGGACGCGATCGACCGCGGCCATGATCGGCTCGAAATAGGCCCCATTCTTGGCGACCGTGTCCATGTGGCCGCGGAACTCGCGAACGACCCGCGGCCGGAGCAGCCACATGCCGTACTGGATGAAGCCGCCGTATCGCGCCGGGGTGGCCGGGACGCCCTCCGCGACGTATGTCTTCCGCTTGTCATTCTTCTCCTCTGGCGAGTTGCCGTCCCAGGCGGAGACTTCCCACCAGAACTTCGGGTTGGCCTTGCCCGCGTCGTCGAGCATGAACGGCCAGTTCATCGATTCGATCTGCGGGCTGTAGGCCGTGTGGTCGCTGATCGGGTTCCAGTTGTGCGTGTAGTAGCTCGGCGAGCCGCCGTCCCACATCGCAGGGCTCGGGTCGATTCGGCCGGCGTTGCCCAGCCAATACTCCATCCACCCGCCCCATCGGCCGAAGTGCGGCGGGCCGAAGGCGTCGTAGCCGATGAAGATTGCGGCCTTGGCCCAGTTGTCACCAGCCGGCTGGGTCGCCGCGGCGAGGCCCGCGCGCATGCCGGCTTGGAGGGCGCGGTAGCGTTCGATCCAGCCGTCGGCGAACGCCTTACGCTTGAAATCGTCGTCGCGGCCTTTGCCGTATTTCGCGAGATAGCGCGGCGAGGTCTCGGCCTTGATCCACGTCAGCTTGGGGTGCTCGTTGTTGGACAGGAAGATCACCCGCGGCGGGTCGGGATACATCGCCTGCACCCGGCGCATCATGGTGGAGGTCGTCCAATCCCGGCCGGCCTGTCTCCACGGCTCGACCGGGCCGAACGGGCAGACCATCTTCTCAACCTTGCCCGAGGCGGACACAAAGTTCGGGTTCTCATCCGCCGGCAGATTGAAGTACTTCGGCTCGAGCGTCAGGCGCGATTCCCACTGCGTGGTGATCAGCGTGATCGGCAGGCGAAGCTCCGCGCAGCGTCTCATGGCCTTCTCGTAGTAGGCGAGCTTGGCGTTGCCTATCCAGTCGGCGGGCGCGATGTCGGGCGTCTGGAACCACGGCAGCAGGCGATGGCCGGCGGCGATCTGCTCCATCTGCCAGTCGGGCCCGAAGCCGCCGGGCCAGCAGCCGGTGTTCCAACTGGCGGCCAGCGGCAGCGGGAACAGGCCGGACTCCCACACGGTCGGCGCGGTGGCGGGGGCGGCGATTTCGCGGGCGACAGCCTGCACGTCAGGTTGACTCCGCGGCGCGGCGCCGGCGAGCAGAGAAATCATCGTTGCAGCCAGGGCCGCGTGAAGGGGGCGGATCATGTTGGCCTCCGTGAATTGACCCCGGTGATTATACGTTCTGACGCCGTGGTATTCACGCCCGCCGAACGGCACGGTAGAATTGCCGCGGGGACAAGAGGCCGTCAGCGGTCAGCTTTCAGCTTTCAGCCGGAACGGACGCCAGTGTCCTTGGCTGACCGCTGATTGCTGACCGCTCTTCTGCGAGCCAACATGATCGACTTCGGGCGACGACTGGTGTTCAGCCTGCTGCTGCTGGCAATCAGCGGCGTGGTGCTGCTAAATAGCCCGCCGCCGGGCGCGCGCGTCGAGGGGGTTTCGCCGCGAAACGGCTTCCTCCGTAGCGTGCAGAAGTTCCTGTCGCTCGGCTATATCCTGCCCGCCGAGCCGGCCGACCAGATCAAGGCGCTCATGCTTCGCGGCGGGGCGACCGCTATCGCGGTCGTCGCGATGATCGCGGGCGGCCTGAGCATCCGTAGCGTACGCCGCCCGCGCCCGCAGCGTGCCTCCCGCACCAGCGTCAATGCCGACGAACGGGAGGCGTTGCTCGACGCGGATATCGCCGCCGAGCCGAGGCGGTTTGCGGCTGGCCGGCTGGGCCTGCCCGGATGGTCGCTCGTGCTGCTGCTGGCCTGGCTGGCGTGGGCGGTGGCGGCCACGCGCTGGTCGCACGCGCCGCGCGAGTCGCTGGCCTACGCCGAAAGCTTCGCGTTCGTGCTCGCGCTAGGCCTGGTCGTCGCCTGCACGCTCGATCGCTGGCTGGTGCAGCGAGCGGCGATGTTCTACCTGGCGCTGGCCGCAGTGGTGGCGGCGCTGGCGATCGCGTTCTCGCGGATCGATCGGACCGGCCGGGGGCCGATGGCGTTCGTCGGCGACGCCCGGCAGCTTGCCGGCCTGATGCTGCCGGCCCTGGTGCTGGCGGTGGTGAAGATCGCCGGCCGGGTCGCGGAATTGTTCTACCCGGACGATGACGCCCCGCGCTCGGGCCGCGTCGCCCTGCTGCGATGGGCGCTCTACGCGACCCCGGCGGCGCTGGCCGGCTGGCTCGTGTGGCGGGGCGGATCGGCGGTCGTGCAGGGCGCAGCCTTCGCCGGGGTCGTCGGCCTGGGCGTCGCGGCGGCGTTGCTGACGCGGGGCCGCTGGCGGGCGGCCTGGATCGCCGGCTGCGTGGCCACGGTCGCTCTGCGGACGTTGCTGCTGTCGGCAACGACGGTCGCCCCGATGCGCCCGACGCCGGCCAACCTGCAAGCCTTCGTCAACCAGTCCGCCCCGCTCATCGATGCCGGCCCGTGGTCGATCGGCTCGCGGCTCGTCCGCGAACGCCCGCTCACCGGCCACGGTGGATGGTCCAGCCGGCTGCTGGCTGACCAACTGGCGGCCCGCAAGTCGCTGGCCGATCCGCGCTGGGCGAATCGCCCCGTCGGCTCGTTGCCCGGCTTCTGGCTGGAGCAACTGGCGGACCTCGGCGTGGTCGGCGTGTCGCTGTTGTCAGCTGCGCTGCTGCTGATCGTCGTGTCCGCGGGCCGGGCGATTCGCACCTGTCCGTGGCGGCGGCATCGCTACCTGACCGCGGCCCTGGCCGGCGGGCTGGCCGCGATGGCCGTTCACGAACTGTTCGCGTCGTCGCTGGCCGGCCACGCGTTCGCCGCGGTGTTTGCCCTGTGGGCCGGGTTGACCGTCGCCGCATCGCGCTGGGCCAACCGATCCCGGCCGCGTGCGGATCAGCCGGACTTCGTCGTTGGTTTCTACGCCGGCGGCATCACGTTTCTCGCGGGCGCGGCGGTGGTGCTGTCGGCCATCGGCTACATTGTGATCCAGGACTGGCAGTCGGCTCGCGGGTATGCGACCGCGATGCGAACGGATCTGCCGGCCGCCCGCGCGCTCCAGGACAAGATCGAGCGGGACGAATCGGACCCGCTGGCGTCGCGCCGCCCGGCGATGCGAAGGGTCCGGGACCAGCGGATCGGGCAGCGCGAGGACCGGCTGGCGGCGGCGCTGTTGCGGCTGGATCGCGTCACCCGCTGGGCCATCGACTCTTCGCCTCGCGTCGGGGCGCTCGTCGACGAGGCCCGCGTCAGCCTGGCCCACGCCCGCTGGCGGGTGACCGATCAGGCGACGGCGGGGCTGAGTGAGCCCGTGCCGCTGGTCGTCACGGCGTCGTGGGCGGACACCGCACTCGTCGCCCGCGAGTTGCTTGCGCGATATGGGCGGATCCACCCGGAAGGCCCGGGCGATCTGCCCGAGCTGCGAGCCGAGGCGTTGCTGGTCGCGTGCCGCGCGCGATACCTTTCCTACTCCGCCGACTCGTCCGCGTCGCCCGAGCGGCGGCACGCGAACGCGATCGTGACGCGCGAGATGAGACGGGCCGCCACCCGCGCCCGCGTCGAGCTCGACGCGCACCTGGTGGCCGACCCGCACGATCTGTCCGCCGCGCTGCTGCGGGAGTCGCTTGGCGACCGGGCGGCCGCCGCGGAGCGCCTGGACATGCCCGGCGGCGTTGTCGACTGGCTGTCGGCCCAGTGCGGTCTGACGGTCCCGCCGGCCGGCCGCCTTCGGCTGATGCGAGACGCACTCCGCGACTTCGGCGCCGTCGCGGCTGAGCCCGGCAACGCATCGCTGGTTGTCGGCCCGCCGGACTGGCTGGGCCTCGCTGCCGCCTACTACACGGCCATTGCCCGCGTGGATCGCGACCTGCCAGCCGCCCGCGAGGAGTGGGATGCGATGCTGGCCGCCGCCGATCGCGCCGAGTGCGAGCGCGGCGGTGGCATCGATTGGGCCGCCAGCGGCGACCCCGACGTTCGCAACGCGCCCCAGACGTTTCGACTGGCGGCTGAGATGGCGATTGTCCGCAATTTCGCCGCTCGCCAGGCGAACGTGCCGGCGATAGCGGGCGTGACGCGAAACTATCTGCAAGATGCCGAAGCGTTCCTGGCGCGGGCTGATCGCCTGTACGCCCGCGACCCGCAGCGATTCGCGACCCAGCGGGTGATCGTCGCGCTCCAGCGGGTGCAGTTGGCGTGGGGCCGGGGGGACAAGCCGGCGATGCGCGGCCAAGCCGAAAGCGCCCAGCGATCGCTGACGGCGATCCCCCCCGGCCACCGGGCCGAGGCCACCGAAGCCGTCGCCGCCGTTTCTGCCTTCGTGCTGGCTGCGACCGGCGACGCCGCGGACGCTGGGCGCTGGTTTGCGGCTACGCGGTACGCCGCCATGGGCTCGCTGTCGGAGTTCCGGGCCGAGATTTCCGTCGGCTGGCGAGGCTGGCTGGCCCCCGCCCCAACTCGACCCGCGCCGACGACGCGTCCCGCCTCGTCAACCCAGCCGGACAGGTTGCCCCCGCCGCCGATTCGCGGCTTCCCGATCCCGCTGCCGGGCATCGACTGACGCCCCGACGCTGTGGCCGTGCGTTCATGGCGGGCCAAATTTCCCTGTCGCCTGTATAATGCCTGCATGAATCAGCCTGCTGCCGATGCCGCCTTGCCGCCATCCGCGACGACGAGCCCGCCGTTTTGGGCTCGGCCGGCGTTCGCCCGGCTTGCGCCCGCGATCCTTGTCGTCGCCGGGCTGACGGCCTACTGCAACACGTTCAACGTGCCTTGGCTGTTCGATGATCCCGCCGGCATCACCGAGAACTCCCTGGTCACGTCGTGGCAGTCGGCGGCGGACTACCTCGGGTGGCAGACGCCGTTCTCGGTGCTGACGTTTCGGATCAATTACCTGATCGGCGGCAAGGAGGTCTGGACTTACCACGCCATCAACATCGCTATCCATATCCTAGCGGCGATCTCGCTGTTTGGCGTGCTGCGCCGGACGCTGAACACCGACCGGCTTCGCGATACGTTCGGCCCGGCGGCGACGCCGCTGGCGTTGATGGCGGCGCTGCTATGGATGCTGCATCCGGTGCAGACGCAGGCGGTGACCTACAT
This sequence comes from Phycisphaerae bacterium, assembly GCA_028706835.1. Lineage (GTDB taxonomy): Bacteria > Planctomycetota > Phycisphaerae > JAJVII01 > JAJVII01 > STB-87. The sequence continues at coordinate 6,867 of JAQTVL010000013.1, forward strand.
CGTCCAGCGGAAAGAATCGATGATGTCGCTGTTCTACCTGCTGACGATCTACTGCTACATTCGCGCCACGGGGGCGGGGCGGCGGCTGACGGCGACGGCGTGGTTCGTCGGGGCGGGCGTTTCGTGCCTGCTGTCCATCGCCAGCAAGCAGGTCGCGATGACCGCGCCGCTGGTCGTGCTGCTCTACGACCTGGTGTTTCTGTCGCGCCCGACGCCGAACGCCCGGCGGGCGATGCTGGTATCGGCTGGCGCGGTCGCGGCGGCGCTCGCGATTGCCGTCGTGGCGGTCCAAGTCTGCCTGCGGATGGGCTGGCCTGCGACGGGGGTGAAGAAACCCGCGCTCCTGCTGGCTGCGTGCGCGGCGGGCGTGGCGCTGTTCGCGTGGCGGAAGAGCGACCCCCTTCGCCACCGCTGGTGGGTGCTGCTTATGCTCGTCGCCAGTTGGGCCCTGACGCTGCACACGTCGATCGGCCGATTCCGCGAGCAGGGCATGGGCACCGCGAAGACATCCACCATCGACTACGCATGCACCCAGCCCGGCATCATTCTGCATTACATTCGGCTGATCGCGCTGCCGTACGGTCTGTGTTTCGATCCCGGGTGGCAGTTTGCCCGCGGGTTCGTCCAGGTCGGGCTGCCGGCGATCGGGCTGCTGGTGCTGATCGTCGCGTCGCTGTGGCTGCTGGACCGCCGGCCCGGGCTGGGCTTCTGGGCGATCTGGTTCTTCGTGATTCTGGCGCCGACCTCGTCGTTCATTGTGATCGACGAGCTGACGTTCGACCATCGCCTCTATCTGCCCTCGGCGGGCGTGGTGACGCTCGCGGTGCTCGGCGGGTATCTGCTGTGGCGTCGACTGGCGGGCGACGCCCGACGGGCCCTGACGGGGGCGGCGGCGACGTTCGTGCCGGTGGCAATCGCGCTGCTGGTCATCACGCTGGTGCGAAACCACGACTATCGGACGTCGCTGGCCCTGTGGGCGGATACGGCCGCCAAGGCCCCGCACCACTGCCGTGCCCGCGGCAACTACGGCAACGAACTGCTCACGGCCGGCCGGCTGGACGAGGCGATCGAGGAGTTGACCACGGCGCTGAAGCAGAACCCGAACTTCCCGGAGGCCTACAGCAATCGCGGCGAGGCCCAGCGCCTTCGGGCGGAGGAGTTCGAGGGGGCGGAGGGGGTCGAGTTGCTGCAAATGGCGATTCGGGACTTTGGCGAGGCGGTTCAGCGGAACAGTGGGTTCGCCCAGGCCTACAACTTCCGCGGGCTGGCCCAGTTTTCGCTGGGCCGGCGAACCGGCGACCTCCAGCGTTACGCCGAGGCGCTCAAGGACTTTGGTATGTCGATCACGTGCAAACCGGACTACGCGGCGCCGTACGCCGGTCGCGGGTGGCTGCGGCTCGAGATGGCCAAGGACAGCCGGGGCGAGCGGCAGGCTGAGACTTTCCAGCTCGCCCTGGGGGACCTGTCAAAGGCGATCGAACTGGAGCCGAAACTGTGGCAGGCCTACAACCACCGCGGGTTCATCCGCGCCAGGCTGGGCAAGGTCGAGGAGGCGATCCGCGACCAGACGACGGCGCACGAGTTGGCGCCGCGCGAAGTCTCGCCGCTGATCCAGCGCGGGCTGGTCTACCGGACACAGAAGAAAATGGACGAGGCTCTGCGCGACTTCACGCGGGCGGTCGAACTCAGCCCGCGGGACCCGTTGTGTTTCCGGAACCGAGCCGACGTGTTCACGCGGCTGGGGCGATACGACGACGCCATCACTGATCTGACGGCGGCGATCGAGGCCCGCGGCGACTACGCCCCAGCCTATAAAGACCGGGCCGATGTCTACCTGCTCATGGGCGAGCGGACGAAGGCGGCCCAGGACATGGCCCGGTTCCAGGCGCTCGTCTCGCCGGGGGTTGGGCCGTGACCGTCGCTTCTTCTTGAAGGAAACCGCAATGACTTCGCGCCAACGCGTCCTGGTCGCCCTGGCCCGCAGGCAACCCGACCGGCTGCCGATCGACCTTGGCGGGACTGAATCCTCGGGGCTGACAGGGCTGGCCTGGCACAGGCTGGTGCGGCATCTCGGGGCGGCTGGGCCCGCGGATGGGCCGGACATCGTCGATCCCTATCAGCAGGTCGCCCGCGTGGACGAATCGCTGCGGCGGCGTTTCCGCATCGACACCGTGCCGCTGTTCGTCGAGCCGGCACAGTGGGTCGCGGGGCAACTCGGCGACGGCTCGCCCTGCCGGCTGCCCGCGGGCTGGCGCATCCGCGTCGAACCGAACGGCGACCGCGTCGCGATCGATTCCGCCGGCGGTCCCGTGGCCCGCATGCCGGCGGGCGGGTTCTATTTCGATCCCGTGGGCGCGGCCCTTGCCGATTGCCGGACGCCAGCCGACGTTACCCGCAAGCGGGCCGCGATCGCGACCTGCGACCTGCCCGATTTCTGCGACGAGGGCCTCGACGCGACCATCGCCCGGGCCCGGCGGCTGCACGCGCAGACCGATCTGGCCGTCGTGTTCAACTTTTGCTGCCACCTGCTGCACGGCGGCACGGGGCTGCGCGGCTACGAGCAGTTCATGATGGACCTCGCGCTCGACCGCCCGTTGGCGGAGGCGGTCCTCGACACGCTGCTGGAGGCCTACCTCGAACGGATCGATCGCTATGCCCCCCGGCTGCGCGGGCTCGTCGATGTCGTGCTGTTCAATGACGACCTGGGCACGCAGGCGGGTCCGATGATCTCGCCGACGGCCTACCGCGAGCTGATCCAGCCCCGGCAGGCCAGGCTATTCGGCTGCGCGAAACGGGCGTTCGGCACGCCGATTCTGTTCCACTCGTGCGGATCGGTCCGTGCGTTCATCCCCGGCCTGATCGCCGCCGGCGTCGACGGGCTCAATCCGGTGCAGGTATCGGCGAACGGCATGGAGTCAGCCGGGCTGAAGCGCGACTTCGGCCGGGACATCTGCTTCTGGGGCGGCGGGTGCGACTCGCAGGGCGTGCTGCCGCGGGGAACGCCCGACGAGGTGCGCGCGGAGGTCCGCCGGCGGGTGCGGGATTTCGCGCCCGGCGGCGGATTCGTGTTCGTACAGGTTCACAACGTCCAGCCCGACGTGCCGCCGGAGAACGTGGCGGCGATGCTGGACGAAGCGAATGAAGGGGGTCGGGGGCCGGGGGCTGGGGATCGGTGAAGAAACGACGACCGAATCTACCGACGAGCCTTGTGTTTCCGTCCCCGATCCCTGATCCCTGATCCCCGATCCCCGATCCTCGATCCCCGATCTCCGATCTCCGATCCCCGATCCCCGACCCCCGACCCCCGACCCCTATTCTTTTTTCGTCTGCGTCGTCAGGAACAGTTGCAGGCCCATCTGCTGAATCTGGTCCCGCAGGGTTTCCAACTCGTCGACGTGGCTGTCCTCGTCCTTCAGAATCTTCTCCAGCAATTCCTTGGTAGCGTTGTCGCCCACCTCGACGGCCAGCTTGATCACCTTGTTGTATTCCTTGACCGCGGCCAGTTCGAAGCCCAGGTCGCCGGCGGCCATCTTCGGCAGGTCCGCGCCGATGGTGAGCTTGCGAAGCTCGCTGACGATCGGCCGGCCTTCCAGGAACAGGATGCGCTCGATCAGCGACTCGGCGTGCTTCATCTCCGTGCGAGCGCGGTGCTCGAAGTTGTCGTGCAGCCTGGAGTAGCCCCAGTTCGCGTTCATCTCGGCGTGAACGGTGTACTGATTGATGGCGGTCAGTTCCTCGGCCAGCAGGCAATTCAATGCAGCCAGAAGTTTCTCGTTGCCCTTCATGATGGGTAGCCTCCGTATTAGTGAACGCGCCCAAGGGCGATATCCAGCGGACCCCGCGGCCAGCCGGTCTCCCCGTGCGTGGGCATTATAGGCGTGCATTCGGCACTTGGCACGTGGGCCTCGCTTTCGATATCATCAGATGCGAACGAACGTTCTTGTTTTCGTACGGGGTCCGGCATGCAATTCTTCAAGCACCTGTTCAGCACCGATGACGACCATCTCCACCTGCTGTTCCACGGCGCCGCCCGCGAGGTGACCGGCTCGATGCACCTGGTCGAACTCGGCGGGCACTGGGTCGCCATCGACTGCGGGCTTTACCAGGGCCACCGCGAGCAGGCGGCGGAGGCCAACGCCAGGTTCCCGGTCAAGCCTCGGCAGATCGAGGCCGTCATCCTCAGCCACGCCCACATCGACCACAGCGGCAACCTGCCGTTCCTGGTGAAGGAGGGCTTCGTCGGGCCGATCTACTGCACCCCCGCGACCCGTGACCTGTCGGCGATCATGCTCCAGGATTCCGGGCATATTCAGGAGGAAGACGCGGCCTACTGGAACAAGAAGCACCCCGACGACCCCATCGAGCCGTACTACACCCGCGACGATGCGAAGACCGCGCTGTCGCAGTTCGTCACCATCGATTACGGCCGGCCCTTCATGGTCCTGCCGCGCCTGGTCTGCCAGTTCGCCGAAGCAGGCCACATCCTCGGCTCGGCCACCGTGCTGCTTACGCTCGAGGCGAAGGAGGGCGGCCAGCCGGTGCGCCTATGCTTCACGGGCGACCTCGGCCGGCGGAGCCTGCCGATCCTGCGCGACCCCGCCCCGCTGCCCGCCTGCGACTACCTGCTGGCGGAGGCGACCTACGGCAACCGCGTCCACGAGCCGCCGGAGGACATGAAGGCCAAGCTGGCCGACGTGATCAACCGGACGGTCGCCCGCGGCGGGCGGGTGGTGATCCCGGCGTTCAGCGTCGGGCGGACGCAATCGCTGATCTTCTATCTGCGGCAGGTGTTCCAGGAGAACCTGGCCCCGTCGATCGACGTGTTCATCGACTCGCCGCTGGCGGTGAACGCGACCGAGATATTCCGCCTCCACCCCGACCTGTTCGACGAGGAAACGACCGCCCTGGCCAAGGAGCTCGGCGGCAAGCTGTTCGACTGCCCCCGCTGCCACTACATCACCGACGTCGAGCAGTCCAAGGCGCTCAACAGTTTCACCGGCCCGTGCGTCATCATCTCCGCCAGCGGCATGTGCGAAGCCGGGCGCATCCTGCACCACCTCAAGCACGCCGCTCCCGACAAGCGGAACACCATCGCCATCGTCGGCTACATGGCCGCCAACACGCTCGGCCGGCGGCTGGTCGACCGCGTGCCGGAGATCAAGATCTTCGGCAAGATGTATCCGCTGGAGGCGGAGGTGGTGAAGTTGAACGGCCTGTCGTCCCACGCCGGCGCCGATGAACTGATGGAGTGGATCCTGCCGCTCAAGGACATGCTCAAGAAGCTGTTCATCGTTCACAGCGAGCCCGCGCAAGCCGAGCCCTTCGCCCGCCGCTGCCGCGAAGCCGGCTTCGCCGAAGTGGACTACCCGCAGGCCGGCGAAGGCTTCATGCTGGATTGAAACCGCCGCGTTGGTTGAAACGGCGAAGGATTTCCTTTTGTGGAGTGCGGGAGCGCAGCTCCCGCTGTGGGCTACGGGCGCGATGTTCGGCGATCCAAAGCGGTAGCTGCGCTACCGCACTCCACAAACGGCGAAGAAGTCTCTTTGTCGTCGGAGTCGGCCCTACTCCCGGATGACCTGGCGCTTCCGCTGTTCCTCGGTTAAGACGGTGTTGCGGAAAGTCTGCTGGAACTTCGCCTGGATGGGGCCCATGCCGGTTACGTCGCCGGGCAGCAGCTTGGCGGCCTCGCCCTTGGTCGACTTGATCAACTCGTTCACCTGCTTCATCTGCTCGACCGTCAGGTCCGGATACAGGCCCACCAGGTGCTGCATGAACTGGTCGATGCCGGCCAGCACGCACTCGCGGGCAGCGGCCTCCAACTTGGCCAACTGCTCATCGGTCAGAATGCCCTTCAGTTCCTTCATGACGACGGCGAGCGCCTCGCCCTGCGTCGGCCAGCGAAGCGAGTTGATCTGGGCCTGATAGTCCGCCTTCTTGGCGGCGTCCTTCTCAGTTGCCACCCAGTTCCGCAGTGCGGTCAGCTTCTTGTATCGCAACTCGTATTTCGGGTTCACCTTCGCCCGCCAGGCCTCGTAGGCAGCCAGCACCTTCGTCTTGGTCGCGGCGTCCAGGTTGAGCTTGTCGATCACCCGCGGCAGGACGGTATCGGAGTAGCAGTGGGCGGTGGCGGTATCGAAACTCCGCTGCGGAACGTGGATGTACTTGTTCAGGTCGGCGTCGAACGCCGCGTTCGAATCGGCTGGCTGACTCGCCGCGGGCCCCGCCGGCCCAGCCGGGGCAGCGTCCGCCCGCGATTCCGTTATCGCCACAGCCATCACCGCCAGCCCGATTAACGTCCCGATGAGCATTCGCATAGCCAGACCTCCAGTTGTGAAAGATTGGACGCTCATTCGGCCTTTCTGGTTCCCCACATTCACGTTTTCCCGGACCTTGGCCGATAGAATGCATTGTGGCCGTAGTAGTTGCGGCTGTCGACAACCGATTGTGGCGGCATGCTCATCATCGACTGCAACAACCTGTGGTATGCGGCGATGATCCAGGGCGAACCGCTCAACGGGATCTCCAGGACCGAACTTGTACGCGTCCTGGACATTTACGCTCGCCGCTCAGGCCAGCAGATCGTCGCCGTGCTCGACGGCCACCGGCCACGCGGTGCGGCGGCGTCGGCCGAGGACTATGGCGGCTGCCGTCGCGTCTACGCCGAGTCGCGCCCGGCTGACGACGTGATCGCCGCACTAGTGGCCGAGTCGAGCGAGCCGCGCCGGCTGACGGTGGTCAGTTCGGACCGCGACCTGATCCGGGCGGTCCGCAAACGCCGGGTGCGCGTGATCGAATCCCCGGTGTTCGCCGCGCGGATGGAAGGCTGGCTCAACCGCCCGGTGAGCCGGGGCGGCGCCGAGCCGGCCTCCAAGCGGTTCGGCCTGGGCGGCAGCGGGCATTCGATAAATCAATGGCTGAGATATTTTGACTTGACAACCGGGAAGACCGATATAATAGCTGGTGTACGGGCTGGGTCAGAATCCGGGGAATCGTCCCAGCGTCCGGTCAAGTCTGAAGCCAGCCCTTCACCGGTCGTAGCGAACAGCTCGGAGGCCGAGCTGAGCCGAATCTTCAAGGATGTGCAACCGTTGAAGCGTCGCAGCAGGCGACGCCGGCAGTAGAAGGAGACTCATCATGGCTACCGGTGATGTCGCGTTGGCGGACCGTCGCACGTTCCGCCGAGTTCCGCTGGTGTGTGATGTGTGGCAGCGGGCCGACTCCGGCGAGCGGATCGGCGGGATAGGCCGATTCGGCGGCCTGGCCGGCCGCACGCTCAACGTCTCCGACGGCGGGGCGTTGATCCAACTGACGAACCTGCCCGAGGGCGCGGTGTCCCGCCCGCAGCCGGGGCAGGCGATCGAACTGACGCTCGCGCTGCCGCGTTCGACCGCGGACACGTTCCTGCTGGAGCACGTCAAGGTCAAGGGCGAAGTCATCCGCGTGCTCGGCCACGGCATGGGCCAGCCGGCGACCACCTTTGCCGTCCGGTTCGGCCAGCCGATGCCGCTCCAGTTGGACTGACTGGCGAGCGAATAAGTGATGCACCTATCGAGGGCTCGGGGCATTCCCGAGCCCTTTTTCTTGGCTCTCCCGAACGGTTGGCGACTTCACGACGCTCGAACGGGCTGGATCGTCGACCGGGCGGCGGAGCAGTCAGATTTCAAGAGTCAGATTTCACCCCCACCCCCCTTTGAAATCGGCGTGGTTCAAATCCACAGACACCTGGGTTACAGTTCGACCGGGACGAAGAAATGCAGAACGACCACGGATTTCACGGATTACACGGACTTAAGTCTTTCATACATAATAAGTTATATTCATCGAAATCCGTGAAATCCGTGGTCGGTCTTCTGGCTGTTGCCCGGAATGATACCTGCTCTTGAACCAGGCCTTGAAATCTGACTTTTCCCCGAAGATTTCACGCCCATACCCCCCCTTGAAATCTTCGACCAAACGACCCAAACGGCCCATCTTAACGCGGATGCCTTCCTGCGATGTACCCATGTCTCGGACTTCCAGGCGGCAAGCACAAATAACGCCCACAGGTCGTGGTTTCCCAGCAGTGCAACACTACATCTAGTTGGAGTATTTCACAGGCCATCCGCGGACGATCTCTTGACACCCTTTCTCGTAGAGATATAGTGGTTCTAAATCAGGCCGGCCGGGTTATCGTTCCGGCGCGGTTTTTGGCGCTCTTGTGGAGGTGGTATTCAAAACACCGTGGACGAAGACCCATTTTTAGCTCTCCGCCTCAAGCGGATGGAGCTAGCCGACCGGGCGGTCCTTCAACCGTTCTTCGAGCAACACAAACAAGCCCTCTCTGACTACACGTTCGCCAACACATTCATCTGGGCCAAGCCCATCAATGTGCATTGGGCGATCCTGCACGGCTGTCTCTGCGTTTTCGCAAACGGGGCGGGGGATCTGGTGCTGCTGATGCCGCCGATGGGCCGGGGCGATGTCGCCGCCGCCACGCAGGAAGCGCTCGGCCGCTGCCGCATCTACAACGCCAAGGCCGCCATGCCGCAGGCCACGCGAATCGAATACGTCGATCAGGCGTTCGTCGACGCCTGCCCCCCGCCGCCCGGCGGGCGCGTCGTCGAGATGAGCGGCGACTACATCTACCCCACGCAGCGAATGATCGACCTGGACGGATCGGACCTGGCCAGCAAGCGGCAGAGCCGCAACCGCTTCGCCCGCCTATACGCCGCCCGCACCGAGGACTACGCCCCGCAACACTACGACGCCTGCATGGCGCTGCTTGCCCGCTGGGACGCGCAGGTCCAGCAGTTCGCCAACCAGACCGGCGACAAAGCCAACCTCAAGCGCGACAAGGAACGCGGCGCGGTCGAGTGCGCCCTGCGCAACTACCGCGAGCTCGCCCTGACGGGCATGGTGCTCTTCGCCGACGATCAGTTGGCCGGCTTCACGCTGGGCGAGCCGCTCGGCGACGACAGTTTCTCGATCATCATCGAGAAGACGGACCGTGCGTTCAACGGGGCCGCGCAGTACATCTTCAGCGAGTTCTGCCGCAACTACTGGGCCGACCGCCCGTGGTGCAACGCCGGCGACGACTGGGGCATCGAGAACCTGGCCCGCGTCAAGGCCAGCTATCGCCCGGCCCGTCGACTGGCCAAATACATCATCTTCCCGCCGCCGGTGGCCAAGCCGGCTGGTGCGAGCGAACTGCTCGACCGGTTGCTCGCGCCGTTGCGGAGCGGGCAGTTGGCGGTTGCGGGGTCGTAAGAAATTCGGAATTCGGAGTTCGGAATTCGAAATTCAACAGTCATCCGCGACGCGACAATTTCCGATCTCGACGAACTGCTGCGCGTGGAATTGGCGAGTTTCCCCGCCGCCGACGCCTTCTCCCGCCGGCAGTATCGCGACCTGCTCCGCAACCCGCGGGCGACGGTTCGGGTCGCGCGCCGCGGCGATCGCCTCGTCGCCTCCAGCATCCTGCTCCGACGAGTCTCCCAAGCCCGGAACCACAGGTTCCGGGTGTCCGCCGCGCCCAGGACAACTGCCCGCCTCTACAGCATCGCCGTCGACCCAACCTGTCGCGGGCAGGGGCTCGGCGCGAGGATGCTTCGCGACGCGATCGCCCTCTGCCGCCGCGAGAAGATCGCCCGCCTGCACCTGGAGGTCCGGGCGGCCAACGCGGCAGCCATTGCCCTGTATCGCAAGTTCGGCTTCGAAGTCGAGTCCCATCTGCCCGACTACTACGCCCCCCGCCAGCACGGCGTGAAGATGCGACTGCACACCTGAGTCCTTTCCTTCCGCTCTTTGCCGCGATAGACTGCCTTGGAACCGCGAGCAGGTACGCTATGGCTGACATCCTCAAACAGATCATCGCCGCCAAGCGTGCGGAGCTGGCTGACGCCCGCGCGGCGGCGCCGCTGGAGAAGGTCAGGGAAGATGCCCTGGCCAGCCCGCAGCCGCGGAATTTCTTCCGGGCGCTTACTTCGCCCAACCCGGCCCGCAAGATCAACCTCATCGCCGAGATCAAACGCCGCTCACCGTCCGCCGGCCTGATCCGCCCCGATTTCGACGTCGAGAAACTCGCGAAGACTTACGAGTCGGCCGGCGCCCAGGCGCTTAGCGTCCTGACCGACCGCACCTTCTTCGGCGGCGAACTCAGCTTCCTCGCCCAGGCCAGGGCGGCCGTCAGCCTGCCGGTGCTCCGCAAGGATTTCATCATCGACGCCTACCAGGTCTACGAGGCGCGGGCGGCCGGCGCCGATGCGATCCTGCTGATCGCCGAGGCCCTGCCGATCGGCCAACTGCTGGACCTGCTGATCCTCTCGACCGAGCTGCACATGAGCACGCTGATCGAGGTTCACGACGCCGAGTCGCTGATGCAGGTCCGCTCGGTGCCCGGCTTCCCGCAGGAGCACTTCGCCCTGCTGGGCATCAACAACCGCAACCTCAAGACGATGACCACCGACCTGGGCACGACCGCCCGGCTGATGAGCCTGCTCGACGACGGCACGCCGGTGGTGGCGGAGAGCGGCATCCGTACGCGGGCCGACGTCGAGCGGATGATCCGCGTGGGCGTCGCGGCGCTGCTGATCGGCGAGACCTTCATGCGCAGCGACGACGTGGCGTCCAAGGTGCGGGAACTGATGGACGGAAAAGGCAGTGGTCAGTGAACAGTGGTCAGTGGTCAGAGAAGATCACCGGAGTCGCCATTCTTCACTGGCCACTGGCCACTGTCCACTGTCCACTGACCACTGACCACTGACCACTGGAGCCCCCCATGGCCATCGCTGTTTGCCCCAAGTGCAAGACCGAGTTCCTCGCTGCGGAACAGTTCGGTCAGCCTGAACTCTGCCCAGCCTGCGGCGAGAAGTTCATCCTGTCGATGGCGGCGCCGGCTGTGGCGCCCCAGGCCAAGCCCGCTGTCAGCCCCGGCGGCGTCCTCGGGGTCACGCTCGCAATCCTGCTCGGCCTGGCGATCGACGCCCTGCTGGCTGTCGGCAGCGTGTGGCACGTCGTTGACGCCCGCATGGGCAGCAACCCGGCCCGAGGCGATATCCACGCGCCCGTCGTGCCGCTGATCATCCTGCTGGTCGGCCTGGCGGGCCATGCGGTCTTCAGCCTGCTGGCCATCGCCCCGATGTCGACCCGCCCGGCCCGCTCGGTGACGCTCGGACGGATCGGCGTCGGCTGCTGGCTCCTGTTCGGCACGATCGCGGTCTTCGGCGGCGTCCACCTCTGGCCGAGTTCGATCGGCACGAGCCCCGAAACGATCGTCGTGCTCAGCCTGGTGCTGCTCGGGGTGCTGATGACCTACCTGGGCGGCCTGGAGTGGCTGTCGCAGAAGGTGAGCACAAAGAGTTGACTCCTCCTTGTTTAGCCGCAGGACCGAAGGTCCGCGCTTGCAGGGTCCGCGCTTGCACTTGCCCTCTCCGCGCCGGCGGGTATAACAGGCGAATCTTTGATCACGGAGGCGCCATCATGGCCGACCGAAATTTCAGCCCGGAGATCATGTTTCAGCGGATGGCGGCGGACCACAAGCCGCTGTTCCGATTCACCGGCCAATCGCCGGAGCAGTTCGAACGCTGGAAGCGCGAGGCGCTGCCGCGCGTGCTGGCGACCCTGGGCGACTGGCCTGCCCGCGTGCCGCTGAATCCCGAACTGATCGCGGAATGGCAGCACGACGGCCTGCGAAAGCAGCGCTGGCTGATCGACGTCGGCCCCCACATCTCCGCGGCGCTGCTGGTGAACATCCCGCCCGACCTGCGAAACGGCGAGCGCCGAGCGGCGCTGCTGTGCTGTCACGGTCACGGCAAGTTCGGCAAAGAGGCCGTCATGGGCAACGACAGCTCGCCGGAGTTGCGGGCGTCGATCGCGTCGTGCAATTACAGCTACGGCCACCAGATGGCCAACGCCGGCTTCGTCACCTTCGCCATCGACTGGATCGGCTTCGGCGAGCGGAACGACGCGAACAAGCCGAACCACCACAATCAGGCCGGCGGCCGCGACTGGTGCAACCTCTACTACCTGCACGCGACGATGCTCGGGCTGACCAGCCTGTCGATCAACGTCACGCACGGCAGGGCCGCGACCGATTTCGCGGCCTCGCTGCCGTTTGTCGATCCGGGCAAGCTCGGCGTGATGGGCCTGTCCGGCGGCGGGACGATGACGCTGTGGATGGCGCTGTGCGACGAGCGGTTCAAGGCGGCGGAGATCATCTGCTACAGCGACCTGTGGGCCGTGTTCGGCATGCGCGACACGAACTACTGCGGCATGCAGGTGGCGCCGGGGCTCTACAAGCTGGTCGACCTGCCCGACGCCCAGGGGCTGATCGCGCCCCGGCCGCTGCTGGTCGACATCGGCGTCTACGACACGTGCTTCACGCTCGACTCGTCGATGGCCTGCTACCGCCAGGTCGACAAGATTTACCACGTTGCCGGCGTGCCCGATCGGCTGGAACTGGACCTGCACCCCGGCGAGCACGGCTGGGGCGGCAACAAGTCGGTCGCGTTTTTCAACAAGTGGCTCTAGTGCCTGATGTGAAAGTGTCGGTCCGATGAGTCTTTTCGGTTTTCTCTTCGCTGCGGGCGCTGGCGGGCTGGTCAGCATCCTGCCGTTGCTGTGCTGGTACCGGGGCCCGGGCATGGACCGGCAGATCTGGATGAACATCCTCGGACACCTGCTCGCCCTGCCGGTGCTGGTGACGCTGCTGGTGCTGCTGGGGCGCGCCCCAGCCGACCCGCAATTCCTGCTCGTCGCCGCCCTCGCCGGCGTTTGCAGCGGAATCAACGGCACGATCTATTACGCCGCCGTGATCCCGCGGGGGCCGATGGCGATCAGTTGGGCCATCATCTGGTCCAGTGCCGTGATCGTCGCCGCGGCGGGCTGGGCCCTGCTCGGCGATCCCATCTACGCGACGCAACCGATCGCGCTGCTCGCGTTCCTCGGCTGCCTGATCGTCATGGG
>JAQTVL010000014.1 GCA_028706835.1 Phycisphaerae bacterium
CAGGTCGACTTCGATCGGCAGGACCTTGAGCGACTCCGGCCTGGCCCCCAGGCGGATCGTGTCGCCGACCTTCCGGCCGAGGGCGTCCGCCAGGTGGCGTTCGATGAGCACCTCGCCGCTACGGGCCAGCATCCGCCCGCCGGGCTCCAGGCGGATGCCCGCGCCGCGGACCCGCTCCTCGCCGGCCAGATCGATGCCGTAGCCGTAGACGCTGATCGGTTCGGTGTCCGGCGCGGTCGACGCGAGCAGGTACTGTTTCTGCCGCGTGACGACCTGCTCGACGCCGGGCAGCTTGGCGATCGGGGGGACCAGGTCCGGCGGAATCCGCGGGTCCGACCACAGGGCGTCGGGGATCGGCTGGAGATGCACGTGACTGTGCCCGACCCAACTGTAGTTCCAGTCCAGGATCGTCTGGCGGGCGGAGGCGTATCCGCTCGTGACCGCCGCCACGAGCGCCACCCCCAGCGCGACGGCGATCAGGGCGACGAGCGCCCGCGGCCAGCGCGCGAACAGGTTGCCCATGGCGACGACCGCCACGGCGCGAGCCCGCTGGAAAAGGATGGTCACGCCCATAGTTGTTTACCGCACCGCGGAAGACAGGGGCCAGTGGTCAGTGATCAGTGGTCAGAGGTCAGAAAGAAGGCATCGGTGACGGATGGTTCCAAAGCCCAGGGATGGCAATCCCTGGGCTTCTGGTCTGACCACTGACCACTGATCCCTGACCACTGACCACTGATCCCTGACCACTGACCACTGACCACTGACCACTGACCACTGACCACTATTCTTCCCCGCCGTCAGTCCGAAAACTGCTTGTACCGATCCGCCACCAGCGCCGCGTCGCCGCGGATCGACAGCGTTTCCCGATGCACGATCCGCCCGTCCTTGAGCAGGACGAGCACGTCCGCCAGGGCCGCCGCCCGCGGCTCGTGCGTCACCATCAGCACCGTCTTGCCGAGTTCGTCGGACAGTTGCCGCAGCAGCGCCAGGATCGTGCCCGCCGTCTTGCTGTCCAGGTTGCCGGTCGGCTCGTCCGCAAGCAGGAGCGCCGGCTCGTTGAGCAGCGCCCGCGCGATGGCCACCCGCTGCTGCTCGCCGCCCGACAGTTCGTCGGGCACGTGGTTCGCCCGGTGAGTCAGTTCGCACAGCCCCAGGAGGCGGTCGGTCCGCCGGCGGATTTCCGCCTGCGACACGCCGTCCAGCAGGAGCGGCAGCTCGATGTTCTGCCGGGCGGTCAGCATCGGCAGCAGGTTGAACGACTGGAAGATGAACCCCAGGCGGCGGCGGCGGAAGAGCGTCAGCGCGTGGTCACCGAGGTGAGTGATGTTCTGGTCGCCGATGAGGATCCGGCCGCTGGTCGGCCGATCGAGCCCGCCGGTCAGGTATAGCAGCGTCGATTTGCCCGAGCCGGACGCGCCCATGACCGCGATGAATTGGCCGGTCTCCACGTCGAGGTCCACGCCGTCGAGCGCCCGGACAGCCGTCTGCCCGGCCCCATAGACCTTCACGAGCTTTTCAATCTTGAGGATCTGCGCCAAGATTCCCTCGCTCTGCCGGCTCGGTGCGGACAATTCCCCCACAGCGAATATAATGGACGCTTCGCCGCCCGGCAAGGCGCGGGCTTCCTATTCGGAGTCCATGACCGATGCGTATCTTCTTCGATTTGCACAAACCTTCGGCCCCAGATAGCATCTTTTACATGAAGACATGCCGAACCTGTCTTGGAGGCTGACCATGCTCTCCACTGCCGCTAGCCCTCGTTGCGCGCTTCTGTTCGCGCTGGCCGCCGTCGCCATGACGTTCACCGGGCAGCCGGCGTGGGCGGACCCGCGGGCGGACGGCGATACCAACTACCACACTGCGGCCCTGATCGGGCAGTTCGAGCCCACCTTTGCCAAGTGGTACGAGCGGGTGTCCGCCCGGGGCGAGGAGCCCGCCTACGCCCCCGGCGGCGAGCGAGGCCCGCGACGGAAGGTCGGCTGGGACGTCGTCGGCCCGCAGGTGGCCCAGGCCCAGGATATGGATGTGCCGATGCCCGGCCGGCTGTTCATCGTCGCCGAGTTTGCGATGGAGGATAAGGCGGACTTCAACCTGTCGCGGCTGTACAGCGTGGGCGGGCTCTACCCGGTCGTCCAGAAACAGGGCAAGTGGGAGGCACTGCGGGTGGACGCCGGCGGATTCCACATCAGCCAGCGGATCGGCGACCGCGAACTGACGCCGTTCCGCCAGTTCGTCTACAAAGGCGCGCTAGGCGACAAGAGCATCCGCGTAACGGGGAGCGGGCTGCCCGTCCAGCCGGGCAAGATGAGGCTGAATATCACGTCGGCGGTGGCGAACGATTCGACCGCCCACTTCCCGTCGACGGCCAAGGTGTATGTGTACTTCTGCCCGAACTTCGCCGCCGGCGGTGGCGGGAAGGAGGCCGGCGGCGACGCGGTTCGCGCCGATCCGCCCCCGCGCGACGACAAAGACCAGCGCCCCTGCGAACTGCTCGTCAACTCCGTTTCTCGCCCCAGCGGCGCGGTCGCCAGGGTGCCGATTCTGCTGACCAACGCCGACCGGCTGGGCGATCTGAACCTGACGATCACCTACCCCGCCAACCTGCTGGAACTAACCGGCGTGGCCAAGGGCACGATCCTGGGCAAGTCGCTGTTCGACGCGAATGCGGGCACGCCGGGGCAGGCGCGGATCGGCCTGGCGAGCGACGCCGGCCTGACCGGCAACGCCTTTCTGTGCTACCTGGATTTCCGCGTGACCGGGCCGGCCGGCAAGAAGGCGGCGATTACCGCGAAGGTCAAGTCCGCCAGCCGGGTCGGCGACAGCCCCGTGGAAAAACTGGCCATCCGCGTGACCGATGGCCAGGTGGTTATCGAGGGCCTCTGCGGCGATGGCGACGGCGACGGGCAGATCACGTCGAATGACGCCCTGATGGCGCTACAGATGTCCACCGGCCGGCGGCCTGTCGACCTCGTGCTCGACATCAATGGCGACGGCGAGGTGACGGCGCTGGACGCCCGCTGGCTGACGCAGATCGCGGTGGGCGTCCGGCCTGAGGGCTACACCGGGCCGATGCCCGGCCAGCCGGCGACCACGGCGCCGCCCGCGACGCCGCCCGGGCCACCCATCGACGCGGCCAAGGCGCAGGCGGACTACGTGGCGGCGCTCGACGAGATGACTGAACTGCTGGACGCGACGGAGGTCGAAACGCCGGACGAGATTCGCCAGGCCCAACGGCTGTTGCGCCAGGCGGAAAAGGCATTCGACGTGACCAAGACGACGGAAGGGTACCGGGCCTGCGAGCTGGCAACCGACCGGCTGAACGCGCTGGTGATGAAGGTGGCGATCGAGTCGCCCGCCAGCGTGAAGCAGGCCCAGCAGAAGTTGTGGGCCGCCGCGGCGAAGCTGGAGCAGGCGCGCCGGGCCGGGCCGAGGTGATCTGTGGCACGTCAGTTCATGGGTGCCATGGCTGGAACGCCGTCCGGTTGTTTTGGACGGCGGGCCAGCCATGCCTCCCGGGGCAGACATGCCTGCGACAAAACAGCCGTCGCAGGCATGGCACCCTCTGAGCCCAAGTGATCGGCGGAACCATGGAGGCCAACATGCGAAACGGTGCATGGATCGCGCTGTGGGTGCTGGCCCTGCCGCTGCTGGCGGCGGCGCAGGACGTGGCCACGCTCTCGACCGAGAGGACGTTCGCCGAGCCAAACCAGTCGGTGGACGTAAAGATCAAGCTCGCCGGCGGCCAGGGGCTCGGGGCGATCGACATCGTCCTGAAGTACGACCCCGCGATCCTGCGGTACGAGTCCGTGGCGGCCGGCCCCGACGAGCCGGACGCGAGGGTGGAGGCCAACAGCCGCGTTCCGGGCGAACTGGCGATTTCGCTGGTGTGCACGACAGGACTGCTCGGCAAGGGATCGCCGGCGTCGGTGCGGTTCCGCGTGCTCGGGGCTGCCGGCAGCAGCAGCCCGCTGGAAATCCGCAAGGCGCTGGTGTTCAAGGCGGATACGCTGCTTAAGATGCCGGTCCGGATCGCCTCGGACGCGCTGATGGTGGGTGCCGCGGGCGCATTGCCAAGCCCGACGCCGGCTGTGCCGGTCGCCCCGACGCCGGTCGAGCCAGCCGCCACGCCCGCGCCTGACCCCGTGCTGCCGACGCCGCCCCAGCCGACGCCCGCGCCCACCCGAACCGCCCGCCGGCCGACGGCTGCCCGACCCGCGGCGGCGGTCGCCACGCCGGCGCCGCCCGCGGCCGACGCCACCACCGTGGTTCGCAACGAGTACACGATCGATCTCCAGGAAACGCTCAACGTGGCGCTGGCGACGGCTGGCGGGCTGCTGATCCTCGTGCTGCTGATCGGCTTGATCTACGTGATGCAGAGCAAGATGAAGGCGGCGACAGCGGAGGCTGCCGGGCTGGGCGAGCCGGCCCCGCCGGCGGACCCCGGTTCGATCCCGGTTGAGGGCGCGGCCGTCCCCGAGGCGTCGCCTCCGAGCCCGAACTGCCGCGACTGCGGCAAGGCGGTTCCGAAGGACGCGGCGTTCTGCCCGTACTGCGGTGCGAAGGCGAAGTGAGGGGACGGCCCCCCTCCGCGGGGGCGCGACCGGATTGGGTGGCGACATCAATTCTTCGCAGTTTGTGGAGTGCGGTAGCGCAGCTACCGCTTTCGCTCGACGCCGAGACTCGACTGCTTCGCAAAGCGGTAGCTGCGCTACCGCACTCCACAAAAAGACGGACTTCGGACGCGGGCACCACGTCCTGTCGGCCCCCCTCCAAGCGGCGGGGGGCGAATTATCTGTTGACTTGCGGCGGGCGGGGCGGGCATACTACAGGGCGGCGGGTGATGCGGCTGTCCGAAGCATAGAACAGGCCCGGATTTAACGGCCTCATACCTTATCGATGAACCCGCTGTGTGGTGGTGTGGAGCGCCTTCCTTAGCACCGGAGGACGTCAGGCATGGCAATGGCGAGACCGATGGGACGACCGTCCAATCCCCCCTTCGCCCTGATTGGCGCGGTTGTGTTGCTGGTGATTGCGGTGGCGGCGGCGGTCGGCTTGTACATGAACCAGGGCAAGCTGGAAAAACAGGTCGCCGACATCAAGGCGGATCGCGACAAGATGCAGGTCGATCTGACCCTGGTCAAGAGCGCCAACAAGGCGATCATGGAGAAATGGGCCACCGAGCCGATGGCGGCCGACCAGGCGTCGGCGGAAAAGGTCCGCGCCAAGATTGAGGCCGTGCTGATCGAGACCACGCGCGATCCGAGCCAGCCCGCGGACAAGGCTGAGACCTACAAGGGCTACAACGTCCTGGACGTGATCCGCCAACTGCGGACCCAGCGGGACCAGTATTTCGGCGAGATCACCGCGGCCCGCACGGAGGCGACCACCAACCTGAGCACGATCAAGAAGCTGAACGACGAGAAGGCGAACCTGACGACGGAAATGCAGAAGGCGCAGGGTGCCGAGGCCCAAGCCCGTGCGGACCTGACCAAGAAGCACACCGATGAACTCGCCCGCAAGGATGGTGAGATCACCGGCTTGAACAAGGAAAAGGCCGACGTCAAGAAGGAACTCGACGAACTGAAGATGAAGGTGATCGCCGACCGGGGCACCTGGGACCAGGACAAGTCGCGCCTGGAGAATCGCATCAAGGAATACGAGGCCCAGATTCGCAAGATGTCGTCGGCGGGCACCGTCGCCAATGACGCCCGAGGCCTGGTGGCCAAGCAGCCGGACGGCGCCATCGCCCAGGTGTTCCCCGACCAGAACACGGTGTATCTGCGGCTGGCCCGCCCGCAGCAGGCCAAACTGGGCATGCGCTACGTGATCTTCGGCAAGGATAAGCCGGTGCCGGACAACGGCGAAGGCAAGGGCGTGGTGGAGATTTCCGGACTGGAGGGCGGCTCGATCCAGGCGAAGATCATCAAGAGCACGGCCGGCGACCCGCTGGTCCCCGGCGACATGGCGCTGAACCTGGTGGTCGGCCCGCGGAAGTACAACTTCGTCGTGTTCGGCAATTTCGACCTGAACAACGACGGGGTCACCGAATCGAACGGCAAGTTCCAGCTCGAATCGCTGATAACCCGTTGGGGCGGCGTCATCCAGCAGGACATCGACATCTCCACGAACTTCCTGATTCTCGGCGACCAGCCGACCGTGCCGCCCAAGCCGGCCGAGGGCGCGGACCCAAACCTCAGGGACATCTGGGAAAAGGCGAACGACAAGAACAAGAAGTGGGCCGAGCTGTACGACAAGGCCTACAAGCAGACGATTCCGATCATGAACACCGTGACGGTGCTGCACTTCCTGGGCTACTTCAACGACGACACGGGCCCGGGCTGGGAGAAGCGCGTCCGTCCGGGCGAAGACTACTTCCCGGGTTCGTAGCCGCCGCCCGCGAGACCGTTCAGGAACATCACCCCCAGCCCCGGCGCCCAGAGGCCCGGGGCTGGTTGTTGTACTTTGCTTTCTTCGCCGTTTGTGGAGTGCGGTGTCGAGTCCGCGGTTCGCGAGCGCAGCGAGTCGAACGGCGGGCGAGGCACCGCTTTGCTTGGCGCGAGAACGCAGCCGGTCCGCGGGGAAAAGCGGTGCTTCGACCGCCTGCGGCGGCCTCGACACCGCACTCCACAAACAGCGAAGAGGCCGCGGCATACGGCTCACTCATTCGAGCGATACGGCGTGTGTAGAGAGCCCCGTCCGCCGGAAATTTCTTTTTCGCGGCACGGGGATTGCTTCTATAATCTCGTCCGCGGCGGCGGGTTCCCTTCGCGGCGACGAATCGGGAGATATACCGGAAATGGTGCCATCACGAGTGTTCTTCACGCACGGCGTGGGCGTTCACAAGCACCGCCTTCAGAGCTTCGAGCTGGCCCTTCGCGATGCCGGCATCGAGCGGTTCAACCTCGTGCGGGTGTCGTCCATCTTCCCGCCGCACTGCAAGATCATCAGCGCCGTGCAGGGCCTGAGCTACCTCAAGGCCGGGCAGATCCTGCACGTCGTGCTCGCGGAGGCGTCGACGGACGAGCCCGGCCGGCTGGTCTGCGCGGGGCTGGGGCTGGCCAAGCCCGCCCGCGGCGACCAGCACGGGTACATCAGCGAGCACCACGGCTTCGGGCTGAACAACAAGAAGACCGGCGACCTGGTGGAAGACATGGCTGCCACGATGCTGGCCACGACGCTGGGCATCGAGTTCGACCCGGAGACGGGCTACGATACGCGGAAGGAAGTCTACCGCATGAGCGGCAAGATCGTGTTGACCCGCAACGTGGTCCAGACGGCGGAGGGCAACAAGTACGGCCTGTGGACGACGGTGGTCGCGGCGGCGGTGTTTGTTCCGTAAGAAGTGGCCAGTGATCAGTGGCCAGTGGCCAGCAATCTCGCTGCGCACGGCCGCTGCTTGGAGCATGCAATGGGATTTCTCCCGCTTCCAGCTTCGCTATCGTCGGCCAAGTCGGCGCGGTACGTCGTCCTGCCTGTGCCCTACGACGCGACGACCAGCTACGCCGGCGGCACGCGGCTCGGGCCGGCCGCGGTCCTCGAAGCCTCCCAGCACGTCGAGCTGTTCGACGAGGAACTGCTGTTCGATCCCTCGACGGCTGGAGTGTTCACGGCAGACTTCGTTCGACCTTCGGTCAGCGGGCCGAAGGAGGCGATTGTCCAGGTCTGCAAGGCGGCGCATCCGCTGGTGCGGTCGGGCAAGTTCCTGCTCGGCCTCGGCGGCGAGCACTCGATCACCTCCGGGCTGGTCAACGCCGTGAAGGAAGAAACCGCCGTCGCCGGCCCGCTGGGCGTGCTCCAGCTCGACGCCCACTCCGATCTTCGCGACGACTACATGGGCTCGCCGTGGTCCCACGGCTGCGTGATGCGTCGCATCCATCAGGACCTCGGCCTGCCGATCTCCCCGGTCGGCATCCGCAGCTTCTGCCAGGCTGAACACGACTACATGCGGGCGAAGAAGATCGACCCGATCACCCCGGCGATGATCGCGGCCGGAGGGAGCGCGTGGATCAGGAAGGCGCTGGCCAAGCTGCCGAAACGCATCTACATCACCATCGACATCGACGTGTTTGACCCGGGCCTTGTGCCGGGCACCGGCACGCCGGAACCCGGCGGGCTGAGCTGGGGGCAGGTGACCGCCCTGCTCCGCGCCGCCTGCGAGCAGAAGGACGTTGTCGCAGCCGACATCGTCGAGGTCTCGCCGGTCCCCGGCTCGGTGGCGACGGAATACCTGGCGGCCCGGCTGGGCTACAAACTGATTACATACCAGGAGAAGCTTTCAGCATTCAGCGGTCAGCGTTCAGCCAAGACAAAGAATCGCTGACCACTGAGTGCTGATCGCTGAAAGCTGACCGCTATTTCTTTTCGGAGGCATGATGAAGAAGGTTCCGTTCAAGAAGCGCGTTCTGTTCGTCGGCTATGGGGCGGTCGCGCAATGCACGCTGCCGATCCTGCTGGAGCACCTGAACGTGCCGCCGGGCAACATCACGGTGATGGACTTCGAGAACAAGGCGGCGGCGCTGAAGCCATGGATCGCCAAGGGCATCCACTTCGTCCGCAAGCGGATCACTCGCGACAACATGGGGCGGGTGCTGGCTGAGCACGTGTCGGCGGGCGACGTGCTGATCGACCTGGCGTGGAACATCGACGCGTGCGAGATTCTCCAGTGGTGCCACGACGCCGGCGTGCTGTACGTGAACACGTCGGTGGAGCTGTGGGACCCCTACGAGGGGGCGCCCGACAAGCACCCGACCGAGAAGACGCTCTACTGGCGGCACATGAACATCCGCCGGATGAAGGCCAAGTGGGACCGGCCCGGCCCGACGGCGGTGATCGAGCACGGGGCCAATCCGGGGCTGATCTCGCACTTCACCAAGCAGGGCCTGCTGGACATCGCCGAGGCGTTGCTGGCCGACCGCAAGGTGAAGGGCCGCCAGGCGGAACTCGTCCGGCAACTCGCCAAAGACCAGGCGTTCAACCGGCTGGCCCAGGCGATCGGCGTGAAGGTGATCCACTGCTCGGAGCGCGACACGCAGATCACCGACCGGCCGAAGCAGGTGAACGAGTTCGTGAACACCTGGAGCGTGGAGGGGTTCCGCGAAGAGGGCACGACGACGGCGGAGATGGGCTGGGGCACGCACGAGAAGGAACTGCCCGCGCTGGCCTACGAGCACGCGGACGGCCCGCGGAACCAGATCTGCCTGGCGCGGATGGGGATCAACACGTGGGTGGTGTCGTGGGTGCCGCACTACACGATCCACGGCATGGTGGTGCGGCACGGCGAGGCGTTCACGATCTCCGACAAGCTGACGGTGTGGCAGGACGGCCGGGCGGTGTATCGCCCGACGGTTCACTACGCGTATTGCCCGTGCGACTGCGCGATCGTGTCGCTGAACGAGCTTCGCGGCTACGACTACAAGCTCCAGGAAGACCAGCGGATCATGAACGACGAGATCACCAGCGGGGCGGACATCCTGGGGGCGCTGCTGATGGGGCACGGGTACAACGCATGGTGGACCGGGAGCGACCTGAGCATCGGGCAGTCGCGCAAGCTGGTGGGGCACCAGAACGCGACGACGATGCAGGTGGCGATCTCGGTGGTGGCGGCGGCGTGCTGGATGATCGAGAACCCGGACCGGGGCGTGGCGGTGCCGGACGACCTGCCGCACGAATACGTGCTGAAGGTGGCCAAACCGTATCTGGGCAAGTGGATTTCGACGCCGTCGGACTGGACGCCGCTGAAACACTATACAAATGCGTTCAAGGGGTTCAACAACCCGCAGATCGACTGGGACGACCCGTGGCAGTTCAAGAACTTTTTGGTCACGGACGGGGACTGAGGTAGAATCACAGGGTTGCGAGCAACTCCCTGATCGGGCGAGAAGAAGCACAGGAAATCGAGCGGGAACGATGACGCGAGCCGCGCACATCACAGAGAAAAAGGCCACCGGGGCACATTACACGCCGCCGGCGCTGGCTCGGTTTGTCGCCCGTCGGATTCTCCGCCAACTCGGGAGGCGGCGATCGGACCCGCTCCGCGTTCTCGACCCAGCCTGCGGGGCCGGTGCGCTGTTGGAGGCATTTGAACTCTCCGCCCGCGAGGAAGGGCGAAAAGCGGATGAACTTGTCGGCGTGGAGGCGGATGAAGAAGGGCTGGGCTTGGCTCGCCTTCAACTTCGGGCCAATGTGGGGGACAGATTGACCTTGATTCACGGCGATTTCCTGGACCTGGCCGCTTCGGATGAAGGGCTTGCCGGCCTGTGGGGCCCGCCGCGACCGCCGACGGACTGGCAGGAAGCGTTCGACGTCGTAATCGCCAACCCGCCTTATGTCCGCACGCAGGTCCTGGGGGCAGCCAAGTCGCGGCGGTTGGCGCAGCGTTTCAGTCTGTCCGGTCGAGTGGACCTTTATCACGCCTTTCTGGTGGCAATCACGGGCTCGTTGCGGCCTGGCGGAACCTTGGGGATCATCGTTTCCAACCGTTTCCTGACTACTGTTACAGGAGCGGCTGTTCGTCGGTATCTGGCAAGCCATTACGATATCTGCGAAATCATCGACCTGGGTGATACCAAACTGTTTGAGGCCGCTGTGCTGCCGGCGGTTTTCGTGGGGCAGCGAAAACCATTCAACCCCAACTGCCGGGCGGATCGTTCGCCGTCATTCGTGCGGGTCTACTCAGCCTCGCCCTCCGCCAAAGAAACCCCCGCCCCACGGGTTTCCGCGGCCATTTACGAAGTATTGGAGGAAGGCAGGGACGGGCTTTACTGTCTGCCGGGCGGAGTCTATCGCGTTTCCACGGGAACGATGGACCTCCGCCGTGACGCCGGCCAGGTCTGGTCGATGACCACGCCAGGCGAAACTCAATGGGTAAAGCACGTCCGATCCCGAGCCGCAGGCAACTTCGCGGATGTCTCCCATATCCGGGTGGGAATCAAGACCACCGCCGATTCTGTCTTCATTCGGGATGACTGGGAAGCCATGCCGGCCGCATCACGCCCGGAACCTTCGTTGCTGTTGCCCCTGCTCGGTCACCAAGACGCCCAGCGATGGGCCAGGCCCACCGGAGCGCCTCCCGCAAAACGCGTTCTCTACCCCCACCAAATGCGGAACGGACGCCGGGCCGCCATAGACCTCGCCTGCTTTCCACGAGCAAGGCATTATCTCCAGTCCCACCAAGCTCGGCTTCGCGCTCGCCGCTACCTGGCTGAGAGCGGCCGACAATGGTATGAAATATGGGTCCCGCAGGATCCGGACGCCTGGGCCGGGCCCAAGGTTGTTTTTCCAGACATCAGTCCGGCCCCTTGCTTCTTCCGTGATTCAAGTAGTTCGCTGGTCAACGGGAATTGCTACTGGATGACCTTGCGGCCAGGGTTGTCCGAAGATTTGCTATATTTGCTCCTTGGGTTGGCCAATTCGGACGTGATGACCCGGTTCCACGATCTGGCGTTTGGCAACAAGCTGTACTCCGGGAGACGCAGGTACATCACGCAATATGTTGGCAAGTATCCGTACCCCGATCCGACAACCCGCCCGGCGCGCGAACTAGTGCAGACGGTCAAGAATCTGGTGGCGGCATCAGGGAACGATGTTGCCGAAGAGCTTCGTTCGCGCCTGGAATGCCAGATTGAAAAGTTGGCGCGGGACTGTTTCGCCCTCGATACCGATTGAGTGGACCTAACGCATGGCCGCCAAGAACGCCGTTCGAAACATCGCCGAAGGAAAGAAGCGGAATGTCCATGCCCTGGACTTGGCTGATGGGGAACCGTTGGCCAACGCCCCGGCGGACCCGGCGACCATTTACTCGCTCGACGAACTCGCCTATCTGTTGAAGCCTCTCATGGGCCTCGATGCCCCCCGCGACGGCCAAGACCGCATTCTTGAAGTTCGACCCAAGGGGCATTGGTTTGAATATGAAGTGGTCAAGTGCCTCGGCTACCACTACCCGACCGGGGCGGGACTCTTCCCCGACATTCGACACCAGTTGCTGGAAGTAAAACACCACACCGGCAAAGCGGTGACCATCGACTTCGGGCACCATCACCCGGCCTCAAAAGTAGTCATCGATGCCCGATGGAACGAGAAGGCCAAGGCGATGATTTGCGACATTCGCTACCTGATCGCCCTGGCCCCGCCGCCGGAATTCAAGGTGACGGTGCTGGTGCTGGCCACCGGCGCCCAGATCGACAAGATATTCGGCGTCTCTCCCAGGCAGACGATCAAGTACCAACTTGGCATCTCGCCCCGCTGGCGAGAGGAACACAAAGGCCAGATTCTGGTTTCTGGCGAACGGTTCGACGGGTAACGTCGGGGCCTTTTGACTGAATGGAGGTCGCGGACAGTGCGCCAGGACACCCTTAAGAAACTCGCCCGCGAGCACGGCACGCCGCTGTTTGTCGTCGACCACGACGTGCTCCGGCGAAACTACGCCGAGTTCAAGAAGCACCTGCCCCGCGTGCAGGCCTACTACGCCGTGAAGGCCAACCCCGACCCCGCCATCGTGCGGACGTTGTACCGGATGGGGGCAAGCTTCGACGTGGCGTCGATGCCGGAATTCCTCATCGTCCACAAGAACATCGAGCACCTGCCCCACACGGAACGACAGGACTGGATCTGGGACAAGATCATCTACGCCAATCCGATCAAGGCCACCGAGACCCTCGAACAGCTCGACCAGTACAAGCCGCTGGTCACCTACGACAACCTCGAGGAAGTCCGCAAGGTCCGCAGGCACGCCCCGCACGCCGGCTTGGCCCTTCGGCTGAAGGTCCCCAACACCGGCGCGATGGTCGAGCTGTCCAGCAAGTTCGGCGCCCCGCCCGGCGAGGCGGTCGACCTGATCGAGGCCGCTTTTAGAGCCGGCCTGGTGGTCGAGGGCATCAGCTTCCACGTCGGCAGCCAGTGTACCAATTTCGAGAACTACGTGCAGGCCCTCAACCTGGCCAGCAACGTGTTCAAGGAGGCCTGGTCGCGCGGCTTCGAGCAGGTCAAGATCCTCGACATCGGCGGCGGCTTCCCCGCCCCGTACGACGCCAACGTCAAGCCGTTCCGCGAATTGGCCCGCCGGCTGAACTCCGAGTTCAACCGCCTGTTCCCGAAGAAGATGGAAATCCTGGCTGAGCCCGGCCGGTTCATGGTCGCCACCGCCGCCACGCTGGTGGCCAAGGTGATCGGCAAGAAGGTCGCCGACGGCAAGCCGAGCTACTACATCAACGACGGCGTCTACCACACGTTCTCGGGGATCATTTTCGATCACTGCCAGTATCACCTCAAGGCCTTCAAGCAAGGCCCGAAGCAGATATGCTCGGTCTTCGGCCCGACGTGCGACGCGCTGGACACCATCTCGCTGGCGGAGGAACTGCCCGACCTGCGGCTGGGCGACCTGGTCTACAGCGAGAACATCGGCGCCTACAGCCATGCGTCGTCGACGTATTTCAACGGCTTCCCGCCGGCCAAGGTAATCCACGTCAACCAGTAAGCGTCAGGGGAACTCCCCCAAGCCCAGGGATGGCCATCCCTGGGCTTTCTCTCAACCAAGTGCCTCGCCGCCGCTGACGCCCGTGTCGCAAAAAGCATTGACTTTCCCACGCCGATGCGTATATTCTCTAGGGACTGGCCGGGGGATGCAGCCCGGCCGGTTGATTTACAGGCGAGACGGGGGCGTAGCTCAACTGGTTAGAGTACCGGATTGTCGATCCGGTGGTTGCGGGTTCGACTCCCGTCGCCCTCGCGTGTTAAACGAAGTGGCCCCCGGGTGTTAGCTCGGTGGCCATTTTCGTGTACGGAGCGATGAACGGCTGGGCCATGGCGATGCCATGAAACCCCGCGCCAAATGCCGAACCGAATCGCGGAGCCGAGTCGCGGACAGGGACCGGCCTCTCATTCACTCGAAGGAGTTCCCATGGAATCCAGTTCCTGGTTGCCGGCGGCGACTCGCTATCAAACCATGATCTACAACCGTTGCGGCCGTAGCGGGCTGAAACTGCCAGCCATCTCGCTGGGCCTGTGGCACAACTTCGGCGGCGTCGACGCGCTGGAGAACCAGCGGGCTATCCTGCGCCGGGCCTTCGACCTGGGCATCACCCACTTCGACCTGGCCAACAACTATGGCCCGCCGCCGGGGTCAGCCGAGGAGGACTTCGGCCGGCTGTTGCGGCAGGACCTTGGCCCGTGGCGGGACGAACTGGTCATCTCGACCAAGGCCGGCTACCTGATGTGGCCCGGCCCGTACGGCGACTGGGGAAGCCGGAAGTATCTGCTGGCCAGCCTCGACCAGAGCCTGCGGCGGATGGGCCTGGACTACGTGGACATTTTCTATTCGCACCGGCCGGACCCGGAGACGCCCGTGGAGGAGACGATGGGCGCCCTGGACACAGCCGTCCGCCAGGGCAAGGCCCTCTACGCCGGCATCTCGTCGTACGACCCGGACCAGACCCGCGCCGCCGTCGCCGCGCTCAAGAGCCTGGGCACGCCCTGCCTGATCCACCAGCCCGCCTACTCGATGCTCCGTCGTGGCCCTGAGGCCGGCCTGCTCGACGTGCTGGGTAAGGAGGGCATCGGCTGCATCGCCTTCTGCCCACTGGCCCAGGGGCTGCTGACCAGCCGATATCTCGACGGAATCCCAGCCGACTCCCGGGCCGCCAAGCCGCACGGGTTCCTCAAGGCCGCCCAGGTCACTCCGCAGGTGGTGGCCAAGCTGAAACGCCTGAATGAACTCGCCCGCGAGCGCAGCCAGAGTCTGGCGCAGATGGCGTTGGCGTGGGTGCTGCGCGATCCGCGAGTGACCTCCGCCCTGGTCGGCGCCAGCAGCGTCCGCCAGATCGAGGAGAACGTCAGCGCCCTGAGCAACCGGGCGTTGACCGCTGAGGAGCTCAGGCGGATCGATGAGATTCTGGCGATGCCATAGGCGGCGAACGCCATTGTTCCACGTGGAACTGTATTACGCACATAATACACTCGCGTAACGAACGGTGTGCGATGGCATCCCGCCCATACGCGACAGTATGCCGCAGTATCCTCGCCCGCCAACGAGGCGAAAAGGCCGCGAAATCGGCCTAACTCCTGTATTCGCGCAAGCATTTCCAACTCGTCGCCTGCACTTATGGCCGTGTGTATTTCGGTACTCGTTGGCGGGCCGGCACTTGGGCCGCGACCGCGGCCCAGCCCCGTAGCCGCGCTCAGCCGGAGGGGGGTATCGTTGTGGGCGCCGCCCCCGCCGAGCGTCGTAGCCGCGACGGGCCGGTGCTCAGCCGGGCAATTGGCGGGAGGACCAACCCCGAACCGGGAACCCGGCAATACGCAATCCCCTCTTCGCCCTTGCTGCCGAGCGGCGGCTATCACTTGGCCGCAGCCGCCAGCTTGCTGCCCAGGGCCTTGAGGTCCGTCACCGCTTGGCCAGCCGGCAAACCCTTGACCAGCACCGGCTCGGCCGCCTTCTTCAGCTTGAAGCTGCCGGCGATCGACTCGATGCTGCCGATGGCCCTGCCGCCGCCACCGTGCGTCACGAAGGCCGCGTAGGGCTTGTCGGTCACCTGGTTCTGCGTCGGATAGAACGCCCGGTCGAGGAAGTCCTTCAGCCCGCCGCCCATGTAGCTGAATGCGTCGTAGGAGCCGAGCGCGACCGCATCCGCCGCCAGCAGGTCGCCGGGCTGGGCGTCGACGCCGTCCTTGACCACGACCTTGGCCCCGGCCGAGCGGACGCCCTCAGCCACGGCCTCAGCGGCCGCCTTCGTGTTGCCCGTCATGCTGCAATAGACCACCAGAACTTTCGACATGATGCGTTTCCTTTCGAAATAGGCCCTGTTGCTATCGTGCCCAATGGTGTACGACCGATTCCTCGCTATCCCACAGCCGGGCGACGCCGGTCCGGTTGGCGGCCTCGGCAACGGCCTTCGCCACCGCCTTGGCCACCCGCTGGTCGAATGGGCTGGGGATGATGTAGTCGGGCGCCAGTTCCTGATCGCTGACCGTCGAGGCGATCGCCTCGCAGGCAGCCAGCAGCATCTCGTCGTTCACCGCCCGCGCCCGCACGTCCAGGCAGCCTCGAAACAGGCCCGGGAAGCACAGCACGTTGTTGATCTGGTTGGGGTAGTCGCTTCGCCCGGTGGCGATCACGCGGGCGCGGGCCTCGATCAGGCTCGGTTCGATTTCCGGGTCGGGGTTGGCCAGCGCGAAGATGATCCGATCCGGCTTCATCCGCTCGACGTGCTCGACGGTGAGCAGCCCCGGGCCGGAGACGCCCAGGAACAGGTCCGCGCCGTCGCACGCCTCCGCCAGGCCGCCAACGATGCCGCGGGGGTTGGTGTGCTCGGCGAACCACTGCTTGGCTGGGTTCATGTGCTCCGTCCGGCCGCGGTGGATCGCGCCCGCGCGATCCACGCCGATCAGGTCGGTCACGCCCAGGCGCAGCAGGAACCGGGTGCATGCGACGCCCGCGGCCCCGATGCCCAGCACCACGACGCGCAGGTCCTCCATCCGCTTGCCCAGCAGCTTGACGGCGTTCTTCAGGGCCGCCGCCACCACGACGGCCGTGCCGTGCTGGTCGTCGTGGAAGACCGGGATGTCCAGTTCGTTCCTCAGCCGTTGTTCGATATCGAAGCAGCGCGGGGCGGAGATGTCTTCCAGGTTGATCCCGCCGAACTGCGGGGCGATGGCCTTGACGATGCGGACGATCTCGTCGCTGTCGCGGGTGTCCAGGCAAATGGGAAAGGCGTCGACGCCGCCGAATTCCTTGAACAGCATCGCCTTGCCTTCCATCACCGGCAACGCCGCCGC
Organism: Phycisphaerae bacterium; assembly: GCA_028706835.1. GTDB lineage: Bacteria > Planctomycetota > Phycisphaerae > JAJVII01 > JAJVII01 > STB-87. Next base: position 16,768 of record JAQTVL010000014.1, read on the forward strand.
CGCGCCCAGGTCGCCCAGGCCCAGCACCGCCGTGCCGTCGGTCACCACCGCCACCGTGTTCCGCTTGATCGTCAGGTTCCAGGCCCGCTCCGGATCGATCGCTATCGCCCGGCAGATTCTCGCCACGCCCGGCGTGTAGGCCATGCTCAGGGCGTCGCGGTTGTTCACCGCGATCTTGTTGGCGATGGCAATCTTGCCGCCAAGGTGCAGGCGGAACACGCGGTCCCACCACCGGACCAGCCGGACGCCCTCGATCTCGCCGACGGTGGCAGTGACCCGGCTGGCATGGGCGTCGTCGTGGCAGTTGACCGTCACGTCGCGAATCTTGATCCCCTTGGCCGAGCCCACCAGGTCCACGGCCCCCAGGTTGCCGCCGCAGGCGCCGATGGCCGACGCGATCCGCCCGAACATGCCGGGCCGGTCCTGGATTTCCAGCCGCATGGTGACGCTGTAGCTCGGACTGGTCTGCCCGTCCATGGTGTCCTCCGCGTTTGTCGTCGGCGACTCGGCGAGGTCATCCGGCGTCCCGGCCAGACTGACTGGCCCCCATTCTATCGGCGACCGTCGGATGATTCGAGGGTTGCACGCCTGAACGCCCCGTACGCGTCCCTTTCGTTTCGCCGCACGACCGAAGGTCGGCGCTTCAGTCTCAGCGCCGACCTTCGGTCGTGCGGCTAAACGGGCTGGACCTCGCTGGCGACTATGCACGCACAGACAACCAGCACCATTGACCCCGGCGCGGAGAGGGGCAAGAATGCACGTGTCGCGCGTGTCGTCCATTTGTCATGTGCGCTAACCGCGGAGCGAACTGAGGATGCCGATGTTCAACAGGCGAAGTCGGTTCGGCTGGTGGGCGTGCCTGCATGTTCTTGCCGCGCTGGCCATCAGTCTCGGTTGCGCCTCGCCCCGGCCGCGTGCATCAGCCACAGCGACCAGCCAGCCGGACTACCCGTTCAAGACGCTCTCCGCCGCCTGGAGGGCCGCCCGGTTCGACCCCACCGCCCGGGGGTCCGCGTTCTTCGTCGCCACGTCGGACATCCACTACCCGACGGGCGCCGATTGGCTGCCGAAGATCATCGACGAGGTGAACGCAATCCAGCCTCGGCCGCGGTTCTTTTTGATCAGCGGCGACCTGATTCTGAGCGCATCGATCGGGCCGGGCCGCCGCCCGGACGCAAAGGCTCTGGCCGCCGCCCGCGCGGAGTACCAGGCCTGCGGCCGGGACCTCGCCCGGCTCAGCCCCGCAATTCCCTTCAAATGCGTCCTGGGAAACCACGACACCTATCCCGACGAAGCCGACCACGCGCTGTTCCGCAAGGTCTGGCCGGGAAGGCCCGTGTACGAATCGGTCGACTGCGCCGGGGCGCGGTTCCTGCTGCTCAACGGCGGATCGTTCGGGACGATCGACGACGAGCAACTGGCTTGGGCGAAGCGGCAGCTCGCCCCTGTGCCCCGCAGCCAGACGGTGATCGTCGTCGTGCATCAGCCGTCCGGCGGCATCCTGTCGGAACGCGGCGTCGGCCGGGCGGTCACTGAACTGCTGGCGGACTTCACCGGCGAGGCATGGATGATCTGCGGCCACGCGCACCGCAACGCCGTCTCGTCCATTCGGCTGCCCCACACAGCCCTGATCCGCACGATCATCACGACCGGCAACGGCACGATGTGGGGCTCGGAGAGGCCGGGCTACTGGGTCTGGTGCCTGCGCGACGGGCGCGTGGTGGCGAGGATATTCCGCCGGCTGGACCGCGGCTATCGCATCGATCGCCCGCCGATCCGCGACAACGCCAGGCCCCTGCCCCAGCCGTTCGCCGGGCGAGACGATTTGCTCTGGGCGATGATCGTCGGCCTGAACGACAAGCCGTTCCGCGTGAAGACCGACGCCATCGACTACGGCGACGCGTGGATCAAGATGAACGACCTGGTGTTCCGCCTGCCGCTGGCCCAGGCGGGCGGCAAGGCTGCCCGGCTGGCGGTGCTCGGCGAGTTGGACAGCGCCGACCCGGACACGCCGATTCGCGTGATGGTCTCCGCCGACAACGCGACCTGGAAAGAGCTGACGCTGCCCAGGGCGGAACAGAAGATCTACACGTTCGACCTGCCGGCTGAACTGCTCGCAGCCAAGGAGTTGTTCGTCCGAATCACGGGCAATGTCAAAGCCAACGGCCTGGTGGCGGGCATGGCGCTGTGCAAGTGAATCACGACGATCTTCATTCCGATTCCGGGGCGAAGTGCTCCGGCAATTGCTGGGCGGCATGGTCCAAAACGAGCCATGACCGATAAGGGCTTCCGCCCTCGCCCGCGCTGCCGAAGTCGCACAGCCGCAACTTCCGGCCGTCAGCCGCGACGAACTCCAGCAGCAGCCGGGGCGGCAGCCATCGCCGCCACGTCACCTTGCGGGCCCGGAGGTTCCGGGTCGTCAGCACGGGGATGTCGTCCGGGTCCGGCGGGGCTTGGGAAGCTGGTGGAATTCCAGCCCCGACAGCGGCCCAGCCAGGTAGTCGCCCGCAAGCGGCTTGCCTTGGCCGTCGCGGGCACCGAACTCGTCAACGATCTGCATGGCCATCCGGGGCACAGGCCGATTGCGGAGCAGCGCCTCGACAATGTTTCGGGAATCGCGCATCGAGTCCTCCCGCGTGGAACATTGAGGCCGAGGCTATGACGAGCCCCATGATCGCCGTCCGCCGGGCCGGCGAAATTCACGCCTTCGACTCGATCAACCATTTCTTCCTCATCAGCCAGATGATCGTCCCCGGCTCGCTCTACTGGAACCTGGGCGTCGGCCGGGACAAGGGCGATGTCGAGAAGGATGACGAGGGGTTAAAGACGATGCGGGTATTGGGGGAAAACATTGCCTGGCTGCTTGAACGGCTGGCGAGGGAATAGGGGGACAAGAAACAGGCCAAAGGGGAATTGGGACACATGAGGAAGATGGGGAGTTATATGGGGATTGTAACTCCATCGCTCTTCTGTATGATACTCCCACCTCTTAAGGAGAAACCCATGCCGCGTCCCGCATTGGCCAACGTGTCTA